>JAHKKJ010000584.1 GCA_020027655.1 Deltaproteobacteria bacterium
TTTAACGAAGCGCGCCTCGTAGTCGTAGTAATTTTCCGCCGACGTTTCCGGTTTCTTCGAATGTTCCCGCTCTCGTTTCATCTCAGCCATAACTTTTCTCTAGCTGGCCGTCGATTCCGAATCCGCATATTCCGGGGCATCCTCGAGCTGCTCGATGCCGCCGAGACCCAAGTCCGTACAGACGCTCGGCATGGAAGAGAGCAACAAGACGGGCTGTTGCGCGTCCGCGTTGAAGTGTTGATGCTCCGTCATTGAAGGGATGTTAATTAGATCTCCCCGTTCCCAGTTCCACCGTTTACCGTCGTGGATGTCATAGCCCTGCCCGCTGATAACAAGAATCTGTTCCTCCGCCATATGCCGATGCTTGCCCGAGCGGCTTCCCGGGCTAATTTCCTGCATGTAGAGCCAGACCCTTCTAGCCGCGCTCGCCATTTCCGGATGGGTAAACCACTTTAAACGACCCTGCCGGCACCATTCCCAGGGTTGCTCTTCGAAGGAAACCACGTGGGTCACCGCGTTGCAGAAAGAGCCTTCGTCGTGAAACATTTTCAAGTAGCGATCATAGGTATTTTCGACTGCGCCCTCCCACGGGTTCACTTCTTTTCGCGCCCGGAACACCGTCTCGGTCTTTTGGTCGGCGCCTAGCATCACATCGATATCTTCCTTAATTCCCAGGACCCCTTTTTTGATCCGATAGCCGATGAGCTTCCCTTGCTCATCGTGCAGAGGCTCTGTGCCCTGCGGAAAAGTCGGTTTCTCTCCGAACTTAATTTGCTCCCGCTTGGTTAAACCGAGAATACTGAACATCCGGCTTTGCGGCACGAAGATCTCACAGCCGGCCTCCTCATCCCCACCGTGCTGATGAATGGTGAAGGGCGGCACCACCAGCATATCGTAGGTGCTGAACCAGTAGGTCTTGCCATCGTTGATCTCCCAACCCCGGCCGCTCAAGCAAAACAAGGTCGGCGCGCTGATATGCCGGTGCGCCCCTCGTACCGGCGCGTGGGGGTGAATATCAGAAAAATGAGAGGTAAGATCATAGAGCGGTGCTCGTTTCAAGATGTCGTAGCAAACGATATCCCCGGTCTGATGCGGGCTGCTGCTTCCCATGACTGTACCTTGCACCGGCAGCAGTTTTATTACGCGAGGCAATTCCTCCTTGAAAGATTCTTCAAGGCGTTGATGCGCCAACGGATCGCTAGGTTCTAAACTCTCCTCCGCCTCCCAGGGCCAACGCTCTTCCATTGTTAAACCTCACTCCAAGCTTATTCTCGAATGACCGTCATTCCCGCGAAGCCGGGAAAGGAATACAGAACCCCTACTGAATCTCCCCCTTGGGAAGGGGGAGACATCCATGCTCAGAGGAAAAACTAGCACACGGTGTCGATCGAGGGGCAAGCCTGGAGGAGTGAAGGCACAGAGACGAACAATTTCAATGTCGTCTTTGGTGTCTGGCTCGGCGCTCGCATTTTTCCCAGGCGTTCCCTCCCCAGACTCAGTTTGCAGGCCGCTCCAAGCCACAGGCCCATTGCCTTCGCTCCGGAGGGCTCGCCTTCGATCGGGCTAGCTATCCACCTCACCCGGAATGCACACGACGAGGGGGTGCAAAACTTCCGTCTATTTCTTATACAACCCATCGATAAACCCCTGCTTGTCCAGTTTTCCGACAATCTGGGTGTTGATGAACTGCGCCGGATTCGCCTTGCGTGCATCCGACCGTTTCGACCAGTCAAGAATCGTCTGGATGCCCTTCGCCGTAGGATACGGCTTCTCCGCAAGCATCTTGACGTAGAAGTTATACGTCTCCTGCAGCTCCTCGGCATTTTCAAGTTTCATATACTTCTTCAGGATCGCGGGCGTTTTGATTTTTTCGGTTTTATAAAAATGAATTCCCTCGATCACCGACTTGACCACCATCTCCGCCGCCACTGGTTCGGCCTCGAAGAACTTGCGGCTGGTTATTAGCGCGGCATTGGGCAATTCCGCTTCCTTCATTCCAGGAATATTTTCAAAAAAAGTGTAGCCCGCCCTGCGCGCCACTGAGGTAAACGGCGGCGTCAACGTGGTCGCATCCACCTGTCCCAATTGCAGCGCCCCGAACCTGCTGGCCGACGGACCGGTGGCCAAATAGCTCACGTCCCGATCAGGATCCAACCCGGAAGCCGCCAGAATCATTTTCAACGACAACATCGAGGGACCAGCCAGACTGTTCACCGCGAGCTTTTTCCCCTTGAGCTGGGCGATCTCTTTGATCTCTTTTTGCGCAACCAAAACTTGCGGTTCTTGGTTGATCGGACTGGCGACAATGAAGATTTCGGCGCCGCCCAGCACCGCGTCCACGACGCCGCCACCACCGGCGTTGATGAAGTTCACGTCGTTGCTCACCAGCGCCTGCGTCGCTACTATCCCGCCGCGCATGTAAACCAACTGCACGTCAATCCCGTTTCTCTTGAAAAAGCCGGCTTCTTTGGCGATCCACACCGGGGCATACTGGGGTGAAATCGATGTATAGGCAATCGTGACATTGGCGAGCGGCGCTTGGGTTTCCGCAGCAAGGACTAGGCCGTGCAGCAACAAGAAAAATATTAGCAGCCCAACGCAACGACCGTGCTTTGACAAGATGCTGCTCCTGCTTACGAAGACCGCTTGGCTTCTGCCCGCCGCAGACTTTCGGCGATCGCTCGGCGCAAAATCGCGCTGAGCGCTTTCTTTTTGTACGAGGCCGAGCCCCGCGTATCTTCAATCGGCTCGGCTCCTTCCTGGATAAGCCGGCCGGCTTCATCGATCAGTTGCGGCGTGATTTTTTTGCCTTGAAGGAGACTCTCGACCGAAACGGCCTTCTGGGGGATCGTTGCGGCACCGGTGACACCCACACCAACCGTGCTACAAACTCCATTCTGGCCGAGGCCAATTTGCACCGCGGCACCGGCAATCGCAAAGTCGCCTGCTACGCGCTCCAGTTTGAGATAGACTCCCGCGCTGTTGCTGTCCGGAAAGGGAAAAATAACCTCGGTGAGGATCTCATCGCTCTCCAATGCAGTCGTATAGGCGAACGTAAAGAAATCAGCCGCCGGGATCACTCGTTCGCCTCTTGGACTGATGCACTTCATCTGGGCGTTGAGCGCCAAAACCACTGCTCCGTAATCTCCCGATGGATCGGCCTCGACCAGACCCCCGCCTAAAGTCCCGCGGTTTCGCACCTGGGCGTCTCCGATCGCACTGGCTGCCTCGCATAGCATAGGCACTCTATCTCGAATCAATTCGGATTCTTCGATCTGCACATGACGAGTCATCGCGCCGCAGCGAATTTGACCCGCCTGCTCGCGGATATAATTGAGATCCGAAATTCGATGAATATCGATCAGATATCTTGGCCGCGCGATCCGTAGTTTCATCATCGGCACCAAGCTTTGACCGCCCGCAAGAAGCTTGGCGTCCTCTCCATGCTGCTGCAAAAGTGTGATTGCTTCGCTGATGCTACTCGGCTTCAAATATTCAAACACTGCCGGATACATTTAGTGTCCTTATACCAAATCTCCCCTAGCCCCTCCCTTCGACTGCGCTCAGGGCATGCTTTTTCAAAGAGGGGAACGAAAAACCGGAGTTCTTCGAATGGCAGACTTGCGAATTTTCTTTCT
>JAHKKJ010000585.1 GCA_020027655.1 Deltaproteobacteria bacterium
CACCTCTATCCTCTCCCTCCAAAAGGAGGGCGAGGAAGGATGCGAGATCGCCCTCCGAAAAAGATGAATTGCTAACCAAACCAAATCAAAGCTAGGGGTTCCATGCCGTACATCGGTTCAAGAGTCAAACGCAAGGAAGATCTCAGGCTCCTCCGCGGAGTCGGAAAATTCGTCGGTGATATTCATCGCGTCGGGATGGCGCATGCCGCGATTTTGCGCAGCGTTCATGCGCATGCGCGAATCGTCAACATCGACAGCGCCGAGGCGGTTAAACTTCCGGGCGTGATCGGCGTGCTCACCGCTGCCGATATTCCAGGATTAAAAACCATTCCGATGCGAACCGGCCGCATACCCGGTCTCGAAAGGTCCCTGCAAACACCCGTCGCCATCGACAGAGTCCGGTACGTCGGAGAGCCTATAGCCGTCGTCGTCGCGGAAAGCCGCTACGTTGCGGAAGATGCCCTCGAACTGATCGACGTGGAGTACGAGCCGTTGGGCGTGGTGACGGAGGCGCGCGACGGAATGCGGCCTGGAGAGCCGCAACTTCACGACGCCGCGGCTAACAATATCGCCGCCAATTTTCAGGTGAACGTCGGCGACGTCGATACAGCCATGGCGGACGCCGATTTGATCGTTGAACAGGAATTCTCCACGCAGCGCCACGCGGCAGTGCCCATGGAAACCCGCGGGCTCGTGGCCGAGTACGATGAAGGCCGGGGTCTTCTGACCATGTGGGGCCCTACAAAAATGACCCACACCAACTGGCGTATCTTGTCGGAGCTTACGGGCATGCCGCAGAGTAACATTCATTTCATCGAACCGGAAGTCGGCGGTGGTTTCGGCGCCCGGGGCGAATTTTATCCGGAAGATTTCTTGATTCCCTTCGCCGCGATGCATTTTCGCAAGCCGATCTGTTGGATCGAAGACCGCTCCGAGAATCTCAAAGCCTGCAATCAGTCGAGAGAGCAAACCCATCGGGTCAAGATCGGCGTCAAAAAAGATGGTACGATCGTCGGAATGGACGCCGAGATTTTGTTTGACATGGGCGCCTATACCAGGACCCATGGCGGGGTTCCTGCCATCGCGGCGTCCGCGATGTTGCGCGGCCCGCTGCGGATTAAAAACTATCGCTGCAACGTCTTCTGTGTGCTGACCAACAAGACCCCCGTCGGCACTTACCGGAGTCCGGGGCGCTACGAAGCCAATTTTGTGCGCGAGCGGCTCCTGGATATGGCGGCGCATCGCCTCAATCTCGATCCCGCCGACATCCGAAGGCGTAATCTGATCCGCCATGAAGAAATGCCCTATGACCTCGGTAAGCATCCCTTTCACTATATGGTTTATGACACAGGGGATTTTCCGGGACAGTTGGAACGAGCGCTGGAGCGCGTTGGCTACGAGAAGCTGAAGGCGACGTGCGCGGAGGCAAAGCAAGCCGGCCGCGCCATCGGCGTCGGCATCGGCTGCTTTGTCGAAACCAGCGGCATCGGGCCCTGGGAATACGCACGGGTGGAAATCGACAACGCGGGCCAAGTTGTGCTCTATTCAGGTTGCAACTCCGTGGGCCAAGGCATCGCCACCGCCCTGAGCCAGATTGTCGCCGATGAGCTGCAAGTTTCCATCGACGATGTGCGCGTCGTCCACGGCGACACCGCCAAAGTGCCCTACGGCAACGGTAGCAACGCCAGCCGCTCTACGGTGATGGCGGGAAGCGCCGCCTTGGGCGCTTCACGCAAGATTAAGGACAAACTTTTGCGCCTGGCGTCTGCGGCATTGGAAATCGATGCCGCCGATCTTGTCCTGCGCGATGGCAGGGCCGTGGCACGCGGTGCGCCGGATCGCTCGCTCGGCTTTGCGGATCTGGCGCAATTGGCATTGCCGGGTCAAGCTCTCAAGAGCGGCATTACTCCCGGCATTTCCGAGGAAGACTTCTTTGCCACCGACAAAAGACCCTTCCCTTATGGCGTCCACGTTGCAGTCGTGGAAGTGGACAAGGAAACGGGCATACTAAAAATTCTTGACTATCTAGTCACCGAGGATGTGGGTCGCAAGATCAATCCCATGATCATCGAAGGACAAATGGCCGGCGGCTTGGCCCAGGGTATCGGCGGGGCGCTGCTGGAAGAATTTGTCTACAACGCCGACGGCCAGCCGTTGGCGACAAGTTTCATGGACTATCTGATTCCTACCGCTATGGAGGTGCCGACGGCGCTGTTCATTTCCACGGAGGATTTTCCGACGCCGCTCAACCCACTGGGCGTGAAGGGCGCCGGTGAAGGAGGAATCACGGCCGCCGGCGCCGCTTTGGCTAATGCAGTTTCCAACGCCCTCGGCGTGGAGGTGACGAAGCTGCCGCTGAAGCCGGACTATTTGTTAGAATTGGTGAAGAAAGGGCGCGTCGTTTGATGATGACTTCAATGGCACTGTCCCCCTTTTTTCAAAGGGGGAATTTGCTCGGTAGGGCTTTAACCCCTCTTTGGAAAAGAGGGGAAGGGGAGATTTTCAAGCGGAATGAACTGCGAATTATGTAGCGGACTTCTGGGACAGGACGCTAAAGCATCGATCTAATAATTGAATTAAATTCATGAGCGAATCTGAAGCCGCGCAAGAGGTGAACGCCGGGCCGGTTTACCGGCTGCTGAAACGGCTCATCGACGTGCGGCCCGCCGAGATGCAAGCGCTGGGCTGGTCTTGGCTGTATATCTTCTCCGTCCTTTCTTCCTATTATATTTTGCGTCCCATTCGCGACGACATGGGAGTCGCCGGGGGTGTTGAAAATCTCCAGTGGCTTTTCACCGGCACCCTCGTCGGGATGATCGTGGTCAATCCGCCGTTTGCGGCGCTGGTGGCCAAGCTGCCACGGGTGCGTTTCATCGCTACTACGTACAGATTCTTCATGCTCAATTTGCTGATTTTTATCCTGCTTCTTCACATGGCGACCGCAGAGCAGCACATCTGGGTCGGTCGGCTCTTTTTCATCTGGGCGTCGGTCTTCAATCTCTTTGTCGTCTCTGTCTTTTGGGCCCTCATGGTGGATGTCTTTGACTCCGAGCAGGGCAAGCGTCTATTCGGATTTATCGCCGCCGGGGCAACCCTGGGGGGCATCGCGGGGTCGAGCATTACGGCGTCATTGGCCAAGGATGTGCCGGCGACTTATCTCCTGTTGGGGTCGGCGGTACTGCTGGAAGCGGCGGTATTCAGCGTGCGACGTTTGTCGCAATTGTCCGATGTTTTGCACCGGCGGCCCGCAGCGGAGAGCGGAGAGTTGCTCATCGGCGGTAACGTACTTTCCGGTCTGACCCATGCCTTCAGGTCGCCGTATTTGATCAACGTGAGTGTTTACATTTTGCTTTTCGCGATCACCTCGACGTTTCTTTATTTTCAACAGGCGGAGATCGCGCGTCAAAGCTTTGCCGAACGCGGCGCGCGCACCGCTTTCTTTGCCCGCGTCGACCTATGGGTGAACATGCTCACCCTCGGTGCGCAGCTTTTTCTCACCGGCCGTGTGCTTCGGGCGATCGGTGTTGGACTTACCTTAGCAATGCTGCCGGCGTTGAGCATCTTAGGTTTCGGCACGCTTGCCATGACGCCGACCATCGCCGTTCTGGTGGTCTATCAGGTGCTGCGCCGCGCCGGGAATTTTGCCTTTGCCCGGCCGACCCGCGAACTTCTTTTCACTGTCGTGCCGCGGGAAGACAAGTACAAAGCCAAGAGCTTTATCGACACGGTCATCTATCGAACCGGCGATCAAGTCGGCGCCTGGTCCTATGCGGCTCTGGGCTTTCTGGGGTTGGCCATGATCGGCATCTCCATCGTCGCCGTTCCGATTTCCATCGCATGGCTGCTCAATAGTTTGTGGCTCGGGCGGAAGCAGGAGGGGATGGCCGCAGCGGAGAGAAGAGTTGCGCCGCTGGCCAGCGTGTGAAAAAGGTCCGCTCGTGGCTGTTGTACATGAACTGATAGTTGACTTCCACTCAGGCCAATTCTAGCCTTTATGGATGCGACTCGGTTGGCTCTCCGTAATTCTTATGCTGGCAGGATGTGCCGCCTATCAAGCGGCGGGGCAGGTTCAATCTGGACGACAGGCTTTGTTGATCAACAAACCTGAAGACGCCCTGGCCTATTTCCAACAGGTGGCGCAGACTAACCCTAACTACGTCTTCCAGTCCGTATCGTATCGAGAAGGAATTTGGACCTACGTTGGGCGGTCGCAATACAGTCTCGGCAGGTTGCCGGAGGCGCGCCAGTCTCTTGAGAAAGCCCTTTCGATCTATCCGGATGAGTATTTGGCGAAGATCTACCTGGGTTTGACCTTGCTACGCAGCGGCGAAGACTCGCGAGATTTGAAAGAGCTAGAAAGCGGCCTAAAGGGCCTCTATGACTGGCTCGAGTATATGAATCGCACCATGCCCTATACTGCGTTCTGGGATCCGCGTCGTGAGATTCGCTCCGCAATCGAAAAAGATCTTGAGATGCTTTCCAGCAAGGATGCGGATCGGCAGCAGCTCATTTCCAGCGCTGAATGGATAGGGCAAAGGATGGAAGAGGAGATCGATCTGGTCCGGCGGGACGAGCAGCGGTTCATGAACCGGGAGTTCGAATGGTCCCGTGGAAGAGGAGTAGGGGTTGGCATAGGCATAGGTTTTTGAGAACTATATGGAACGAGACCGGAGGCATATGACGCCGTGAGCTGGCAACCTACAGCCGACCCTGAATGTGTTACTGACCGAACGGGCTCGCCCATCGATAGCGTGATTGTGCCGCGCCGCCGCGATGTCGGCGGTTTCGACGTCATGCGGGCACTGCCATCGGCTGAGCGCAGAGCGGTGGGTCCATTTGTTTTCTTTGATCAGTTCGGGCCGCTGCAGTTGATTCAAGGCCGATCCCTTGAAGTGCGCCCGCATCCTCATGTCGGCCTTGCAACAGTGACCTACCTGTTCGCCGGTAAGATCATGCATCGCGACAGCCTCGGCACGGTGCAACCGATCCAGCCGGGCGAAGTCAATTGGATGACCGCGGGGCGCGGTATCGTTCACTCGGAACGCACCTCGGATGCCGGCAATCCGCCTGGAGCCGAGTTGTTCGGCATTCAGACCTGGGTTGCCTTGCCGAAGGCGCACGAGGAGATTGAGCCCGCCTTTGCTCATCATGCGCGTATCGAGCTGCCGGAGTTGGAGGGGGAAGGGGTTTGGAGCCGGATTATTTTAGGACAGTGCTTTGGTCGCTCCGCTCCCGTCGTTACCTATGGCGATCCTCTGTATGTCGATTGTCGTCTCGATGCGGGTGCCCGATTTTCGTTGCCGGCGGAAATCGAAGAGCGCGCAGTGTCGATCGTCTCCGGAGAACTTCAAATCGGCAAGCAACGCTTCGTCCCTGGCACGCTCGCCGTCTTCACGCCGAAGGCCGAAATTGTCTTGACCACGGATGTCGCCACACACTTCATTCTCATCGGTGGACCCAAGCTGGACGGCCCGCGAATTGTCTGGTGGAATTTTGTTTCCTCTTCGCAGGAACGGATCGAAGCGGCAAAAACTGACTGGCGTGCAGGACGCTTTGCGTCGGTGTCCGGCGACGATGAATTCATTCCCTTGCCTGAGTGAAGGGACGACGCCCAATTTCCTTTTTGGTATTTTTGCTCCGTTAAATTCTCAGAAGACCAAACTGCAACCGAAGAGGTAACCGTTGGTCTCCTTGAACTTTGAACCTGGAACTTTGAACTTCCGTGCCCGCCACGGTTGCCGTTGGACGTCGAAAAATGCTACGTCCTAGAGACCGCGTCCTAGAGACCGTGTGCCTCAGGAACCCCAAGACAAAACTCTAAGGAGATCGCGCACCCGTGAAATTTGGTTATTACTTTCTCAACACTTATGTTCCAGAGCTGGA
>JAHKKJ010000586.1 GCA_020027655.1 Deltaproteobacteria bacterium
GGCGAGCGGCGCAACCCGGAAAACAGACGATCCGCCTCATCTTTGACCAACCACTTAGCCTCGGGCGTATCCTTCTCCGGTTCGACGAAAAGGAACAGGCACGCACGCAGGAATTCGTGCTGCAGTGGTTACCGAAAGGCCAGCAGTCGCGCCGAGAGATCGTGCGTCAGCAGTATACGTTCAGTCCGCCCGCCACTAACCAAGAGATCGAGGATTATCCTGTTACGCTCGACGGAGTAATCGCGCTTGAGCTAGAGATCGTTCCGGATATAAGCGGAGGCGGCGCCTACGCGTCGTTGGCGCAGATGCGTCTCGCATAATGGGCAAACCCACTGTAAGCCTCCGAATTGTTCGGCAGGCTCTCGCTGAAAAAAGCTGACATCTTTGGAAACGCCCAGTGGCCATGGGGGATATCGCGCTCCCCGACAAGTTCCTTGCTAGAGCACCCCCCGCTCTTATAGACTCAATTTAACGTTCCTTCCGCTTAACGGCGCGTAAGAGGTAGAAGGCAAATCCAAAGGCCGGCAAGAGCCTTCGTCAGGAGAGAGCTATGAATCCCATGTTTATAGTTGCCATTCCCTTAGTGTTGGTGATCGTCGGCATGGTATTGAACAGCATTGGGCTTTCCTTCGATCAACCTCCCAGTTCACCGGAGCAAGATCCGGCAAAGAGAGCGGCGGCACAAAGTGAAGCTTATCGCCGTTTCTTTGATCTACAGAGAAGCCGAGCTGTGAAAAGGCAGAAAAGGGTCGGCCAGTATGCGTGGTTGCTGATGGCCGCTACTATCGGCTCCTTCGTCTGGCTGTATATGTATACCGTCAACAAAACCACCGTCGCGACTCAAATTGCCACGCTTCAAACCCTGCCGACCGAAGCGGGGAAGGAGATGGTTCTCTCGGTCACTCTGAAGGACGGAAGCAATGTCAAATACCTGATCAAACCACCCCAAGCCGACACCTTGGAAGCCGCCAAAAAGGAAGGAATTTCGAAAGAGAAAGTCTCATCCTGGGAGATGTCACAATTACGCACGGCTTTTAATATCGGTGAAAACCCATTGCCTCCGGGCGTCGCACTGAAGATTGCCAACTGACGCGCGGTAAAAGCCGCCGCGCTCCAGAACAAAGCCGTATACTGTGAACCGTGGAGCGTCGCGATTGGAGGCATGCACTATCAAGGTCCTGCTAATCGAACCGATACTGGATAGATACGTGGCAGCAGTCCAAAGGGGCCAGAAGGAATGGAGCGCGAAAGAAGTAGAGGCGTTACTGCTTAAACTAAGAGAAGAGATACTAGAGTGCTTGAAATAAGAGCCGGCTTGTACAGGATAGAGTTGCCATAGGGAGGTGATTTTTTATGCCACATGATCACAAATATGTCATCGCGGACGATCAGGCGGTCCAGGTGCTTCTTGATAAGATGCTGGGTGGAGGAACGCGACAGAAACGCCGCGAAAAGCTCTTGAAAGCGCTGGATGAGGCGTCTCGGCACTATGAAAAGACCAACCAAAAGGAGAGGCAAGCTTTTTTCCACGGACTGCTAACCGGTTACGCAGTTGCGTTAAAGCTCTTGTAGTTGAAAATGTCGCGTGCCCACCGGGGACGTGTACATGTTCGGTGCTCAGCGCCACATTGAGGAGTACCCTGCGCTAAGATCGTCGTCGTGCTCCTCCTTTCATCCTTGATCCCTTTGCCTTTATCCTTTACGAGCCACGAACACGGTAGTTGGCCGATCACGATCCATGTCTCTTATCCCTTTGCCTTTATCCTTTAAAAACTCCCTCTTCCCTTATCCTTTCCCGTTAATCCTTCATCTTTTCGCCCTCCTCCTTCTGTTCAGGCCACCCACGGCGCTCTTCACGAAGCACGATCAGGTCTTACAATAATTCTTTTCAAAACTGTTCACTATTAGACAGCAATCCCTCCCGAGTCAGATTATGTTAATCCCTAAAAGGAAGACGATATTGCATTTTCGAGAGCTGTAATGGCGCGCAAGAGGTAGAAGACCGGGCCACACACGCAACGGTGGCATGGACTTCGGCTCCGGTTTGACAGCGAACGTATTCCCGGTTCTGACCCCCCTCCTCTTCCAATATCCAAAGGCTATCAAGAGCCTTAAAAAGGAGAGAGTTTATGAATCCTCTATTGATCATCGCTATCCCTTTAGGGTTGGTGATCTTAGGCATGATATTGAACAGCATTGGACTGGGTTACGATCAACCGCCGAGTTCACCGGAGCAAGATCCGGTTAAAAAATTGACGGCGGAAAAGGAATCTTACCGCAGGTTCTTTGATCTCCAGAGAAGCCGGTCCGTCAAAAGGCAGAAAAGGGTCGGGCAGTATGGCTGGCTACTCATGGCCGCCTTTATCGGGGCCTTCGTCTGGTTGTATATGGACACCGTGAACAAAACCAGCCTTTCGAGTCGAATTGCCGGGCTTCAAACATTGGGGACGGAAGAAGGCAAACAGATGGTTCTCTCGGTGACTCTAAGCGACGGCAACAACGTCAAATACCTCATCAAATTGCCGCAGGCTGATAAACTGGAGACTGTCCAGACTACCGCAAAAGACGCCCTCTCCAAAGAAAAGGTCTCGAGCTGGGAGCTGGAGAGATTGGGCACGGCTTTGAGTATCGGCGATAATCCATTGCCGCTTGGCATGGCGCTGAAGATTTCCCAAGTAGCAATCGAAGCCAGATAGACGCGAGATTTCTAGAGATCCAAATCAGACTTGAGGTGCCGAGTTGGCACCTCAAGCTGGTGATTGTCGTAATTTCGACGTTTTGAGAATTCTCAAAACGTGCAAGTTTCCACAATCATAAATCACGTTCGCCGTATTCTTCCGAATAGAATGATGTTCGAGTATACCCGACAGCAACTCCCGGCGAGTCAGCGCAGCATGAGGACCAAAAGACTGTAGTGAGCAAATACGAGCGTAAAGGCTCGCCTGGAGGAACGAAGGCAATATGGCGCTTTATGCGGTCGATCTGCGAGACCGAGTGATCCGACGGGTGACTCAGGAATACAACGGGGTGGACAACAAGCGTTTTTTTCTGATCGAAGCGGTTTCCGCGAAACAGGCATGGGCAAAGGCCGACATGGCGTCGAAACCGGATAGCAGCGCTGTTTGTAGTAGCTGTCACCACAGTCATTGCCGCGTTTGTGAAGAATGGTCCGTCACAAAAGCATACTCGGACTACTGGATTTGTCACTGTTGCGGGGAGTTAAACCGGCGTGTTCAAAACTTGCATCTAAGGGAGGTGTCTAATGGATTGGGAGAAAATTAAACTAGGTTCGTGGGGTGCCGTCGGCGGCGCGCTCGTAACCATGTATGTTGGTTTCAACGTTGGCGGATGGATGACCAACGGTAGCGCCGAGGTGATGGCGAAGGAGACCGCTGCCACTGCGGTGGCCGAGCGTTTGGGAACGATTTGCGTAGCACAGTTCAACCGGGACCCGGCGAAGACCCAGAAACTCATCGAAATGAAGGACAAAGATACTTGGGACAAAGGCCGCTATATTGACACGCAGAATTGGGCGATCATGCCGGGCGACGAGAAGGCCGAGAGCGGGGTTTCTCAGGCCTGTGCCAAGCAGCTGTCGACGAAGAGCTAATTACTCTGGGCGGGTCAGGTCTTTT
>JAHKKJ010000587.1 GCA_020027655.1 Deltaproteobacteria bacterium
GCCGAAGAGATGAAAAAGAAAGGCGTCGACCTGAGATTCAATGCGGATATCTCGAAAATTGAAAAGATGGGCGCGAGCTTGCGCGCAACATTAAACGGAGACGTAAACATAGACGCCGACCAGATTCTCTATGCCACGGGTCGAGTGCCGAATACGGGTTCGCTAGGGCTCGAGAATACCAGTGTGCATATGAAGCCTGACGGCTCTGTCGTCGTCGACGACTATTCGAAAACAGACGTCGACAGCATCTATGCTATCGGCGATTGCACCAACCGGATGCAGTTGACGCCCGTTGCCATCGCCGAAGGGCGTGCCGTGGCCGAGACTCTCTTCAATAACAATCCAATGAAACCTAATTACATTAACGTTCCTTCTGTTGTGTTCAGTCAGCCGAATCTAGGGACGGTTGGGCTCACCGAGACCGAGGCGCGTGAGCGCTATATTAACATCGACGTTTACAAGACTACCTTCAGACCGCTCAAGCATACGTTAAGCGGCCGCGATGAAAGGACCATGATGAAAATCGTCGTCGATCACGCGACGGACAAAGTTTTGGGCTGCCATATGGTCGGCCCGGATGCCGGGGAAATCATCCAGGGGTTGGCGGTGGCAATAAATTTCGGCGCCACTAAGGCCCAATTCGACGCAACCATCGGCATTCACCCCACGGCAGCGGAAGAGTTCGTGACCATGCGCACGGCGGTGGTGCCCCGTACGTAGCCCGTACAGAAGAACGCTCGAGGCTCGAGCCGCTCTCCCTGTGCGGACACGAGACAGGTCCGGTTGCGGGCAATGGGCCTATGCCTCTGTTAAGAGTTCAAGGTTCAACGTGGATGAGACCGCTGTCTCTTTGAACTTTGAACCTGGAACTTTGAACTTCCGTGCCCGCGCCCTTCGAGGTTCATTCCTTAGACTCGGTCTATACTCTGTCGTGATCTTTCTTCGGATCATGAGTATCCGGTGCTGTCCGCAATCGGGTTGAGGCTGCCTGCTTCCGCCCGCCAAGTTGTCTTATTTTCGGACAAGTGTCTGCTTTGCCCGACCCCCGCGGCGGCCAAATCCTGCAAAGTCAGCCCCTTTGTGTAATGGCATAGTGGTTGCTCGTTTTCCTCGCATAGAAGAGGCCGATACCAAAAAGAGGTGGCTATGGATCGGGAAACCTTTCGGGAGCAACTGTTGGCCGTGATGGAACGGAAGGACCACTGGGCCTGGCCGGCGTTTACATCGGGCAGGGTACCAAAGGCGCTCCTACACTTTCATTTCGAGCAAGAATACGAAACCTACGTGCGGGATTTTCCAGTCATGGTGGGCTGGGCTTATGTGCGCTGTCCGGTTCCTGAAGTCCGGCGAAGCCTGGCAGAAAACCTTTATGAGGAAGAGACCGGCGGTCTCGTTGCCGGCAGTCCGCATCCAGAGCTTTTTCTCGAATATCCTCGGGGACTGGGGATGGACCTAAGTCGATTTCAGCACGTCGAGCTACTGCCGGCGGCGAATGAGTATCGCCACTTCCTCGATGAGGCGATCCGACACTATGGCTGGGAGATTGCCGCGGCCGTCGTTACCATCTTCATCGAGGGCACAAAAGACGAACGCTCGGTAGTAGATCCATCAATGCCGAAATTTCCACCGCCGCCGCTTGAGGAGCATCCTCTGGTCAAGCATTACGGTATGGCTTTGGAGCACCTGGCCCTTACCAAAGCTCATCGCCGGGTCGAGGGTAACCACCGTGCGGCGGCGTGGACCGCAATCCTGAGCCATGTCTCGCCAACCAGACGCGGTACGGTTGTACGGGCGATGAATGAAGCCCTGGATCACTGGCTTTCGTATCGGGACGAGGTTGCGGCTGTGTGCGGCATTGCGCGCAATAGCAATGATTCCGCTGCCAGCGCTGCTTAAAGCTCTCTAAAACCTTCCGGCTCAACCCCCTAATTTTTGCCAGCCTTTTCAATGCGACTGGCCGCGATAATGGCCGTTACTCCCGCCAATAAACATTTTCGCCTCACGCACGTCTAATGGGCCAAGGAGGTGCCTATGAACACAAAAAATATAATCGTTGGTGTAGGCGCTGGAATGATTTCTATCTTGGCATTGGCGAATCAGGCGTCTGCGGATACGAGGCGTTTCGATTATCCAAGGTACAATCGACCGGCGCGTCAGGAGATTCGGGGCGACCGGAAGGAATTATTCAAAGATCGAGCGGAATTGCGCAGAGACTTGAGAGAGCTCCACAAGGACAAGGCCGAGCTCCGTAGGGATATACGGCGCGGCGCCAGTCCGGAGGAGATTGCTCGGGGCAGAGCCGAAGTTAGGCAGGGCCTTCGCGAGGTTTGGCAGGACCGTAGAGAGATTCGCCAAGATCACGGGGAACTCCGACGCGATTTCGACAAGTATGGCTGGAATAGGTATCCCAACTATAACGGAAGGTATGGCTATGCGGGAAATCGTTACAGTGGGTGGGATCGCAACCGCTGGGGTTGGGATCGTAATCGGTGGGATCGCGACTGAAAAAAATATTACATTACGCCAGAATCAGACCAACCTTAACTTTCTAACCACTTCATCTCTCCTCTCTCCAGGAGGCGGGCAACAAGCCCGCCTCGCCTTTTTTTTCTGGGCTCCCGGCCGTTGATGATCGAGCTGCTTGACATCAAAAATGATGCAGACCTATAAGCGTTAAGGTACTATTTTCGAGAAGGGACGGATAATCATGATCATCGATTGCGACACTCACTTGATGCCAAGAGAGGCCTTTGACGGAGTAGATGGAGAATTCGGCCCACGCAAACCATGTCTGAAATTTAACAGCGACGGACTCTATGTTGACGTAGACTTCCCGGGGTATCCCCCGGAAGTTCCCGGAACCAGCCCGTTGCTTGCGCCTGGGTCCGGTGCGATGTTCAAGAGTTTGTGGGATGTCCAATCGCGCATGGCAGACTACGACAATAAGCTGGGCATCGAGCAGCATGTTGTCTTACCGCAATTTTCCGGCTGGTGGTCGTATCTCATTGAAGTTGAATTGGCCGCTCGAATGGCACGGTCGCACAACGAGGCTTTGCTTCGCCTGATGAAAAAATACCCGGGACGTATCTTGGGTGCGGCTCTGGTTGCGCTGCAGGATGTCGCGGGTTCGGTCTGTGAAATGGAGTGGGCGCGGGAGAACGGCTTTTGCTCGGTTGTATTGGACAAAGTTTTTCCGGTGAAAGACCATCCCTACGGCGAGCCCTTGGGGAGTCACCGGGAGCTGTGGCCGTTTTTCAAGCGCGCCGAAGAATTGTCCATGCCGATCTATCTTCACAACGTTCAACATGGACACCGCATCAGCAATCTCTTGCCGTTTCAGAGAGACGGGCTGTACATTTTTGCCCCTGAAGAGGGGCAGATGAGTTTGGTTTCGCTGATTACGAGCGGGCTGCTGGATGAATACCCGCGGCTGCAATTTATTTATACCGAAGCTGGAACAGCGTTTATCAAGCCGCTGGTCGTGCGGCTTGATAAGGTCCTGGAGGCGCCTCCCATCGATTACGCCGACCAGGAAGAACCGCTGGCTAACCAGACCTTGACCACAGTGGGGGAAAGGCTGCGGAGAGCCAGAGCCCTTTATCCGGCCCATACTTTTCTCGAGAAGAATAAA
>JAHKKJ010000588.1 GCA_020027655.1 Deltaproteobacteria bacterium
GAGCGGCGCGCCCGAGGAGAGAATCTTCATCTCCCTTGCGCTGGCGCCGGGAAGCTGTTTCATTTTACCCTGGTGAATGAGCAACACGGACGATTCGCCGGAGACACCGGCGTCGACTTTGCCGGCGATCAATGACGATGCGACCTGGTGTGTCCCGCCCATTTGCAGAATCGCCACATCAGCGTCGGGCCGCAGGCCGATGCTGCGCAGCGCGGATTCTTGATGGGTTTGGGAACAGGCATAACGCTCCTGTGCTCTCTATCTGTTCCCGGAATCGGCGCGAAGAATTCTTTTATCGGTCGTATCGGCGCTATCCCAGCTCGAATTCCGGGCTCTGGATGTCGCCGCCCCAGATATCGACGGGGCTGCCAATCGGATAGACGATCGGTTGATGTGTGGCGTCGTCGAGACGTCGGTGGCCCCAGCCAAACTCTACGGCAAATCCGCCAGGGGTTTGCACATAAACGTGTATCGTGTGGCAATTGGGATGCCGGCCGGGCCCCATCCCTATGGGTGCCTTGTGCATGCGCAGAAAGTGATACGAGCGCATGACGTCGTCCAGCGATTCCACTTCCAACATTACGTGTTGCAGCCTGGGAGACTTGCCCGGCATGCATGGAGCGAAAGCCATACTGTGATGCCGCTCGTTGCAACGCAAGAAGCACAAACGAATGTTATCGTCGACGTATACCCAATCACTCAAGCGGAAGCCCAACACACCGGTGTAGAAGTCATGGGTCCGCTGGGTGTCCTCTACCGTTAGCAGCACGTGGCCCAAGCGCAGGACACTCAGATCACGGGTATAGCGCACCGGCTCTTTGTCGACCTCAAAGCCATACGACAAAGCTAGGGGGTGTCCATCAGGGTCCTTGAATTCGATAAAATTACCTACATGCCGTTCGACACATTCCTCAGGGCTGCTGTGGCGCCAATGGATGCCTTGGGCTGTGAGCTTGATCTCCCACTCTGCAAGCTGTTGAGGGCCTCCGACGTCGAACCCGATGTAACGCAGAACCGGTTCCGGCGCCGTACAGGCGGCGATGCGATGCTGATACTGATCCGGCCTCACATAAGTGACCTTTCCGTCAGGCGATCTGCTGGCAGGAAATCCCAACATATCACGCGCAAAATTCTCGAATCTGTCGCGATCCGGTATGCCGACTCCGACCTGCATAATATCGTGGATTGTCGTCATGGTAGACCTTCCTTTCGGAGTAATAATGTCTTCCGTCAGTCCTTCAGGTTTCACATCATCATGGTATCTATCATAGGCTCGCTCGTTAGGAGCAGCGCGAAGCTATCCCGCGTGGCGAGTGATGTCAAGAAATTCGTGACTCTAATTCAGCGGGCGTTCCCTGCCTATCAGGGCTACTCGACCATGCGCAGTGCGCGAGCAGGCCGAAAGACTCAGCTACCACGCTCGGGAGGGTTAGGATGCCGGCCGATGAATTCGAGAACCGTACGGTTGAAGAACTCGGGCCGCTCCCAATAGACCGAATGTCCGGACTCGGCTACGATCGAGACCTCGTTGTCGGGGACGTGCCGCGCGATCATCCGTGTGATAGAAGGCGGAGTCGCCAGGTCTGCCACGCCCGTCATCAGAAGCGCCGGCACCTTCAACGTCTCGAGCTTCGCCGGCGTGACGACATTGGCCAACTTTTGCCGGGCTCCCTTCCCGGTCACGGACTGGTGGTTGAGCTCGACCCATTTCTGGACGCCCTCAGGGTTGGCCGCGCGGTACGACGGCCCGAGTTCCCAATACCAGCGCGGCAGGCTTTCCGTCTCTTTAGGCCTAATCCTGGCAGCCGTTTCGGCGATGTAACCGTTCCGGGCAGCAAGGTTGTTACTGGATACCGTCAGGCTCAGAAGCCGTTCTGGGTGCGATAACGCGTAATCCGTGGCAACGCTACCGCCGGCAGCCGAGGCCACCGCATGGAACTTCTTCACTCCCAAGAATTCGATTAGGTTATGCAGATCTTCCGAACCGGTCCCCGGATTGTCCTCCGGCGCCGGATCGGAGTTGTAATAGTTGCGTCGCGAATAGGCGATCACGCGATAGCCGGCTTTCGCGAATACGGGTTGCTGGTATAACCAAATGAGGGCGCTGCCCGACGCCGGATGCAGCAACACGACCGCCTCCCCGTCGCCACCCGTGTCCCAATACCCAAGGCGGGTTCCGGGAAGCTCGGCCATCCCCTCCTTGGCCGGAACCTGTCGGGGGATGGGCATGGGTACCATCGGGTCGTCGACCTGAGTTAATGACTTGCTCTGATTCACTGTCTTTCCTTCATTATCCGGCGCGGCAGCGTCATAGGATTTTATCCGCTGCCCTGCCTGGTTCATCCCTGTGCTTGTCCGGTTGAAGTTGCAATCACAGCACCTTATCGGCTACTCTCCGTTGCAAAAATAGAAAGATTTCTCGTTCAACTCGGAATGACAATATACTGAAATGTCATCTCGAACCACAGACTGTGTGAAAACTCGCCGACACCCTTCGACTCTGCTGCTCAGGATGATCGGCTAAATATTCAAATCTCGTTCATTGACCGTTCATGCTAAGCCTCGTCGAAGCACGAATCGAGAGTTTTCAAACAGTTTGACGAACCGAGGATCTTGACCAAGTCACGGGGGCGATTTGTGATATCTGGACGGTTGGTTTTGGAAAACAAATTCCTGTCACGTTCCTTCGCTTTCGTTGTGATTGCGTTCGGGCTGAACTTATTGCCAGCGCATTACCGGTCGGCTCTCGCCCAAGACTTCTATAAGGACAAGATTATTCGTTTCATCGTCGGGCAGGCGGCGGGGGGTGGCTACGACGCTTACACACGCACCATAGCCCACCACATGATCAAACATGTCCCAGGTAACCCGGCGATCACGGTGGAAAACATGACCGGCGCCGGCAGCCTGGTTGCAGCCAACTATCTCTATAACACCGCGAAGCCGGACGGATTGACCGTGGCGAACTGGAACAGCGCCTTTGTGCTGAACCAAGCTCTGGGCGACCCTAACATCCGCTTTGACGCGCGCAAATTCGGTTGGATCGGTGCGCCGAGCAAGGGAGTGCCGGTTTGTTTGATCATGGGATTTTCAGGTCCCAAGACATTCGACGAGATCCTGAAATCAGGGAAGCCGTTCAAGATGGGTGGAACCGCTCCTGGATCTCACAGTATCGACCTTCCGCTCATGCTGAACAAAATGCTGGGAACCAAGTTTCAAGCCGTCAGCGGCTATCCGGGGACTTCGCAGACTCGCCTCGCCTTGCAGCGCCGGGAAGTCGATGGCCAGTGCACCAACTGGGAGTCCGTCGTCTCTACTCAGAGGGAACTACTCGATGCCAAAGGGGACGATAAAATGATCCCGTTTCTCGTGCATTCACGACTCGCCGATCCGGAACTCAAAAACGTTCCTCTATTCAGCGAAGCGCTGAAAGACGAAGCAAGTAACAACATTTACAAAGCCTACATGGCTCAAATGGAGTATCAACGCCCGCTCACCGTTGCTCCCGGTACGCCGGCGGAGCGTCTGGAAATCCTCCGCCGCGCTTTCAAGGCGACGTTGGCGGACCCCGAGTTCCAAGCACAGGCAAACAAATCCAAACTCGACATCACCTATGTATCGGGAGAGGAA
>JAHKKJ010000589.1 GCA_020027655.1 Deltaproteobacteria bacterium
CGCCGGGAAGCTGGAATTGGCGGCGCGCCTGGGAAAGACGGTTCCCCTCGGTTGGGCGTTGGATCAGCAAGCCGAGCAGACGACGGACCCGCGAATCGCCCAGAAGGCGCGGCGATTATTGCCCCTCGGCGGATCCCGCGAGGGCGGCAGCCATAAGGGCTACGGGCTCGCGATTCTCGTGGAGATTCTTTGCGGCGTGTTGACGGGGACAATGACCGCGCTTAACGCCGATCAGGATCCTCGTGGTCATTTCTTCGGCGCGATTCGCATCGATTCATTTCGGCCCGCGGCTGAATTCAAGCAAGACATGGACAGGCTGATCCGGGAGTTGAAATCTACCCCGCCCGTCGAAGGCCAAGAGCGTGTTTATGTGGCGGGCGAGATTGAATTCGAGACAGCACAAGAGAGAGCCGAGCATGGCATCCCGTTGCACAGCACAGTGCTTAAAGGCTTGCGCGAAGTGAGCGAGCAGCTCGCAGTAAGCTACGATCTGGAATAAACCTCAGAACTTCTCAGGGGTTCCAAAACGCAACCGAGTCCAGGAATAAAAAGATTTCTGGATTCCCGCTTTCGCGGGAAAGACGGATGGGGACATTTCGGAGCGGCGAAGTTTGCATTCTCGGAAAGGCCGCCGGGCGTAAGCCATTGGAAATCTAGAAATTCCCCCTTGAGATGATCACTTCCTGCAGCACCACCTCTTTAATCGGCCGGTCGCGAAAATCCCGTGGCACGTTGGCGATGGCGTCGACGACGTTTTGGCCCTTTACTACCTCGCCGAACACGCTGTGTTTACCGTCGAGCCAGGGAGTCGCCTTGTGAATGATAAAGAACTGGCTACCGTTGGTATTTGGACCAGCATTGGCCATTGAAAGGATGCCGGGTTTAGTGTGCTTGAGGTCGGGATTGAATTCGTCCTCGAAGCGATATCCGGGACCACCGGTGCCGTTGCCCAAAGGATCGCCCCCCTGGATCATGAAGCCGGGGATGACGCGATGAAAGATCGTGCCGTTGTAAAGCGGCCGTTTCACTTTCGCCCCAGTCTTCGGATCGGTCCATTCCTTGGTGCCTGACGCTAGATCGACGAAGTTGGCGACGGTCTTTGGCGCCTTGTCCTCAAATAGCTGGACCACAATGTCGCCCATACTGGTTTTCAACGTTGCGTAAACCGGGCCTTTCTTATCTTGAGCCTCGCCGGCGAACGTGATCGACGTTCCGAGCAATAATCCTGCGATCAACAGCAAGTTTCTAATCATCATCTCCTCATTTCTGTTCTAATTCTGCGACGACTTCGTTGCTGTTAGTGAGTTTCGGATTGTAGCGTGTCCCAATTTACGTAACAAATAATACACTATCGCGAGACTCGTTCTTTTGACAATGGGTTGCCTGGATGCTATAGACCAACTTTGTCCCAAGCAAGGGAGCTCTTTTTATGACATGGTTTGATCGAAGCCTTGGCGGCAAAAAGGAGCCTCAGAAAACCGACAGGAAGCCCGACATGGCGCCCGTTTCGGAGCCTGCTCCGGATGAAAGCACACCATCGTCGAAATTAGAACCGGCGCCGGCCCCTGCGGCGCGCGGGCTGGTTGGCTACCTGTACAAAGGGAGTCGAGTAACGGGTCAGCTGACATTTCAGGGGTCGGCCAGGATAGAAGGCAACGTTGATGGGGAAATCCAGTGTCACGGCACTTTGACCATCGGCGAACGAGCTGAAGTTCGGGCCAAAATCTCTGGCGATGTCATAGTTATCCGTGGCAAGGTCGAGGGCAGCGTAGTAGCCAAAGAAAAGGTGGAGTTGGTGGCGCCGGCTCGATTGTTTGGTGATATCGATACCCCCCGATTGGTCATCACGGAGGGGGTCGTGTTTGATGGTGACTGCACCATGGGAGTGGCCAGGCAAAAAGGTGGAATCGCAGGTTCACAGAACTTAAACGCTGATAGAGCTACGGCAGCTAAAACGGTGAAGCTGCAAGTGGATTTCGAGAAATAGACTTCGTTTCGCGGTTCATCCCATCCCTGCATCCTAAAGTTCATAGATAGACCGATTGTGAAGGCGGTTTTTTCCAATTGGGCGTTGAATTGCTCATTGCCCGATCGGACTGAAACAAAAACGAAGGTTCAGTTGACATCAAGAATGACCCAATGATCTCCTTAGACTACTCCGTCGTTTATCAAATTGTTCTTTTTCTTATCGTTTGGCTCATCCTGAGTAAGGTTCTATTTCGTCCCTATTTAGGCCTGCTGGAGGAACGGGAACGTAGAACCATCGGAACCCAGCACGATTCAACGGACTTGGAACATGAAGGGGCGCGATTACGCGCACAATACGAAGAGAAAATCGCCCAAGCACAAGCCGACGGCTACGCTGCCAAGGAGGCGATTCTACAGGAAGCGCGCCAGCAACGTGAAAGAGTTTTGCATCAGGCCCGCGAGGAAGCGATGGGAATGCTGGAAGGGGTACGGCGGGAAGTGGAGAGCCAGATACAGAAAGAACGGCAATTCGCCGCGGCTGAGGTCAGAACGATAGCACAGGAGATGGCGAGCAAGGTCCTCGGGAGGAACGTGGGGTGAGTTTTTTCGAGCTTTTTGGCGTTGCACAGGCATGGGCTTCCGCCGCGGAAGCCGAGCACCATGCACCATCCATTCATCAAATCTGGTTCCCGCTCGGGAATTTTCTCATTTTTGCTTTCATCATTGTTCATTACGCGCTGCCGCTAGTTCGTAACTTCCTCCAATCGCGGCGCGATGAAGTGCTCGCGACGGTCCGGGAGGCTGCTGCGAAAAGGCAGCAGGCTGAGGCGATAGTCCAAGACTACAAGGGACGGTTGGCGCGGGTGGAACAGGAACTTCAGTCGATCGCAGCGTCGCTACGGGCTGAAGGCGAAAGGGAGAAGACAAAACTCCTTAGCGACGCGCAAACGCTCGCCGCCAAAATTAAGGAGGACGCACGGTTCCTGGCGGATCAAGAAGTCAGAGTGGCGCGGCAAAAAATCCGTGAGGAAATGGCCGGCCAGGCCGAGGCCAGCGCTCGCGAGCTCGTCCAACACCATCTTTCTTCAGCTGATCAGGGTCGCTTGGTCGGAGATTTCATTCAAAGCATCGGACAGGTTGCATGATCGAAGGCAGTTTAAGTCGGAGATATACCAAGGCGCTCTTTCAATTGGCTCGCGAGGCGGGGCAAGAAGAGAAAATCGGCCAAGAGATTGAAAGTTTTCTCGGGGCCTATACAGGCGCGCAGTTGCAAAAGGTCTTGACCAATCCCGCCTTTGGAATAGAGAGCCGCAAGAGAGTCGTCATCGAAGTATCGAACCGGCTGCAACTTTCGATTTTGGCGATTCATTTCCTGTCACTTTTGCTGGAGCGTGATCGACTCACTTATCTTCCCTCGATTGCCACTCGTTACCGGCGCTTGCTGAATGAGACCAAGGGTCGCGCGGAAGCCAAAATTGTCAGCCCTAGTCCGCTGGAGCCGGTGATGGTGGACCAGCTACGTGAAGTACTGCACCAAATCTCCGGTAAAGAAATAGTGCCGCAGCAGGAGACCGATCCGGGCCTCATCGGTGGTGTTTTGGTAGAGTTCGAAGGCAAGGTTTATGACGGCAGTGTGCGGACTCAGCTCGAGAAAATGAAACA
>JAHKKJ010000590.1 GCA_020027655.1 Deltaproteobacteria bacterium
ATGCCTCTGGCGCGCGGAACGAACCAGTGGTGAAAGTTAAGAATGTGATGTATCGGAACGATCCGATCATCTTCGGCATGCCGCCGGGAATTTCCGGCAAGTCCGTCCCGCTGAGCGCCGCCAATGTTTGGTTGGCCGTCGAGAAGGCGGGAGTTACCGACGTGCAGGGGGTTTGGGAGTATACGATTCGTTATCTTACGGTGATTTCCATCAAGCAGAAGTATGGGGGTCACGCCAAGCGAGCGGCCATGGCGCTCCTCGGATCGACCTATGGGTATCATCGCCGCTTTGTCATCATCGTCGATGACGATATCGATCCGTCCAACATCGACGATGTTTTATGGGCCTTATCGACCCGCTGCGACCCGGCCACCGCCATCAACGTGATCACCGAGGCATGGAGCACGCCACTGGATCCACGCATTACGCCGGACGCGCGAGCGCAGCGAAACTTCACGAATTCCGTCGCGGTGATCAATGCGTGCCGGCCTTATCACTGGAAAGATCAGTACGCGAAGACTTGCTATTTCCCGGAAGAGACGCGCCGAAGAACGTATGAGAAGTGGAAGGATGTTTTGAGATTGGAGTGATGGAGTGATTGGGGAATGGAGTACTGGAGTATTGGAGTAATGGAGTGTTGGAATAATGGATTGCTGATATGGCCGCCGCGACGAAAGTTGACAAAAGATTCTGCTGAAAAAACCTCGGTTCATCCTTCGAGGGCCTCAGAGTCTGTCCGGAGTTTATCGAAGGAACGAACGGAGGAGCGATTAAAATCATTGGCGATTTTCCGTTCATGCTGAGCCTAGTCGAAGCATTCATAGTTTTGTTTTAACAGAAACGCAAAAAGAGATGTAGAAAGATGGAGAAGCGTTCGTGAGCTTGAATGATCGGCTCCTCAGACCCTTGGTTGGACTCTTGCTGACGCTCCTGCCCTGGCTTGCTCAGGGTGCCGAACCGGATTCGGCTTGGAAGGAGCAGTGGGACAAAACGATCAGGGCGGCGGAGCAGGAAGGGCAGCTGGTCATCTACACACTTTCAGAAATTGGCGATGTATTTCTTCACAGTGGGTTTCAGAAGAAGTTCCCAAAGATCAAACTGGTTCTGGTTTCTGCTCGAGGCGGCGAGCTTGTCTCACGGATCATGGCGGAACGTCGCGCGGGAAAGTTTCTCGCCGATATAGGCAACCTGGGAAACACGTCTCCTTACCGGTTGTACGAAGCCAAAGTTCTGGAGCCGATTGATTCTTCGTTCCTGCTTCCTGAAGTTAGCGATCCGTCGAAGTGGTGGCAGGGCAAACAGCACTACATCGACCCCGACAATAAGTACATACTGGTTTACGTCGGGGCGCCGTTGTTCCTGGTGGCCTACAATACAAACCTCGCAAATCCGCGCGAGTTTAAATCCTATACGGAACTTCTCAACCCCAGGTGGAAGGGAAGAATCGCCGCCTTCGATCCGCGCGCAGGCGGATTTGCGGCGACGCGTGATCGCTTCTTCTACTACAATCCGCAGTTGGGCCCGACGTTTTTCAAGCGACTTTTTGCTGAAATGGATTTGACGCTTTACCGGCAGTACCCGCAAGGTGAAGATTGGTTGGCGAGCGGAAAGTTTGCTCTCTGTCTCTGCAGGCATCAATCGATCAGCGAGGCTAAACAGCAAGGGCTTCCGGTCGATCTTATGGACCCGATTCAATTCAAAGAGGGAGTCGGCATCGAGACCCGGGCAAAGACGCTGGCGCTTATGAATAACGCGCCGCATCCGAACGCCGCAAAAGTTTTCATCAACTGGTTTCTCTCTCGAGAAGGCCAGATTGATTTTCAGAAAGTTTCCGGAAAGTATATCGACGCCGGGGCCGAGGGATCGTTAAGGATGGACATTGCGAAGGACGACGTCGCACCGCGAAACCGGCTCCAATCAGGGGTGACATACCTTCCCCAGTGGAGACCAGAGATATTTGACATGAAACCGATTACGAAAGTCTTTAATGATGCGCTGGGCGACAGCGTGAAGAAGTGATCTGATATTTAGGTCTTGGCATTGGCAGAGGGAGATATCTGAGGAAGGCGCGGGCAGTAGAGTGGGGTTAGTAAAGTTGTCACTGAAAGTGATGCGTGAGGCATCCTCTCCCTCGACGGGAGAGGACAGAGGTGAGGGTGCGTTAATTTTTTGCCCCCTCACTCTAACTCTCTCCCGCCAGGGGAGAGAGAACCATCTCCCGGCATCGTTCAACAAGCGAAATATTTTGTCGGATTAAGGTTAGGCACATAAGATATGCTACTTTCTCGATTAGGAGGATACGATGCTGAGCCGGGAAGAAAATGAATCGCTGACAAAAGTAGGCCGCGGCACGCCCATGGGAGATTTGTTGCGGCGCTATTGGCACCCCGTCGCAGCGAGTGCCGAGCTCATCAACCGGCCGGTGAAGGCTGTGAAGCTTCTTGGTGAGTCTTTGGTTCTTTATCGCGACCGACAGGGTCGGCCGGGATTGGTGGGTTCACAATGCGCGCATAGGCGCATGTCCCTGGCATTGGGCATTCCCGAGAACGAAGGCCTCAGGTGCGCCTACCACGGATGGCTTTACGGCCGCGATGGAAAGTGTTTGGAGCAGCCGTATGAACAGGCGGAAGATCCGACCAGCACATTTAAAGACCGCGTCTCCATTCTCTCATACCCGGTTCAAGAGCTTGGCGGATTGATCTTCGCGTACCTGGGTTCCCACCCGGTACCGCTCCTGCCGCGCTGGGAACTTTTTGTGCGCGATGGTGTCTTGCGCGACATCGGCTCGGCGGTGATTCCGTGCAACTGGATCCAGATCATGGAAAATTCACTCGATCCTGTGCACGTCGAATGGCTGCACCAACATTTCTACAATTACGTTCAAGAACGGCTGGGACGCAACGAAGTCAAAGGCAACCCGGTTAAACACCAGAAAATCAACTTCAGGGTGTTCGAGCATGGAATCATCAAGAACCGCTTGCTGGAGGGAGAGACTGAAGACAACGAGGATTGGAAAGTGGGACATCCGGTCCTTTTCCCCAACATTCTCTTAAGCGGCAGCACAAATCGCCCCACGTTTCAGATACGCATTCCGGTGGATGACACCCACACGCGCCATATTTGGTACACCTGCTATGCACGGGACGACATCAAAGAACCCCAGGAGGTGATTCCGTACTACGAAGTGCCGGTCCCCGGGTTCGACAAAGAGGGAGAACCACAGTGGTCGTTGCTCGACAATAACAGCGGGGAGGACATCGCGGCGTGGATCACCCAGGGTGAGATTGCCGACCGATCCGAAGAAAAACTCGGGCTATCGGACAAAGGGATTATCCTCTACCGCCAATTGTTGAAGCAAGAGTGTGAAAGGATGCAGCGGGGGGAAGATCCGATGAATGTCTTTCGCGATCCGGCGAAAAATGTTGTTCTCAAGCTACGTTTGGAAGACAGCAAGCTCAACAGCGGCAGCTTTCGCGCGGGACCGCGACGGCAAGGCGGCGCGACGAAGTACAGCCCGGTGCTCAACGAACAAGAGCGCGCCGGGAAGTAAATTTGAAACAAGTTCCAAACGTTCCAGTCGTTCAAGCCGTTCAACCTCCTCCTTCATCCTCCCCCGCGACGCGGGGGA
>JAHKKJ010000591.1 GCA_020027655.1 Deltaproteobacteria bacterium
TGGCTTACAAGTTCTTCGGAAGAAATACTCAACGATCGCTCGCCTGTCAAGTTATCACTAGTGCACAGTGCTGGGTTGGTGTATACGTTGTACGGCTCTAAAAACTAACGGCATCGTGACATCGGAACAGCGCGAGCGATAGCACTATGAATATTGATTTACACTCTCATTTTTTTCCTATCGAGGCGTTATCCAATCCCGGCAGGTATGCGGATCGCGCGCCGAAGATTGTGCTTGAAAAAGGCAAGTTGAAGGTCACATCGCAAATCGGAATGAGGGCCGGCCTCGGCGAAGGGGCCTACGATTCGCTGGCGCGTATCAAAGCGTTGGACGAAATGAGCATCGATCTGCAAGCCATTTCGCCGTCGCCGATCTTGTTGTTTTATTGGGAAGAGCCGGCGGTGGCGGCGCACTTTTCGCGCAGGCAGAACGAAGCGATCCAAGCGATTGTCAAAAAGCACCCTGATCGTTTCGTCGGTTTCGGCAGCGTGCCGTTACAAAGCATTCCCGACGCCATCGCCATTGCCGGCGAGGCAAAGAGCATGGGCCTTAAAGGTTTGGAGATCGGCAATGTAGTTGGAGAGCGGCAGCTGGACGATCCGATCTTTGAGGCGTTTTTTGACGCGGTCCAGGCTCTGGACATGTTGTTGTTTGTCCATCCCTTGGAAGGGGGCGTTGATGCCGACGATCCCATCGCTGGGGTGCTCGGAAACGTATTGCAGTTTCCGTTTCGGACGACGTTGATGATCGAACGCATGATTCTCAAGGGAATGTTCGAGAAGTACCCGAACCTTCGCCTTTGCCTCTCCCACGGCGGCGGATTGTTGGCGTTTAATATTTGGCGCCTCGATCACTCGTACAATCTGCGGCCGGACTTTAAAAAGATTATTCCGCAGAAGCCGTCGGGCTACTTGAAAAAACTTTACTTCGATTCCATCGTCCACTCCGCCGCGGCATTGCAGTACTTGATCCAGGTCGTCGGCGCAGACCGAGTAGTAGTGGGAACGGATTATCCAATGGCGATGGGCGATTTTGAGCCCGTCCGCAAGATCGATTCGCTGAACCTCACAGATGAAGAACGGAGCCAAGTCCTTGGCGCCAACGCCGCCCGAGCCTTGAATCTTTAGAGCCAAAAGCATAAGAGAGCTGATCGCGTAAACTAATAGGCTCGGTGACCTTGGGGCAGGCGAACTCTAAGGCAGTACTTTAGCTCACAAAGGGAGGCTCGCATGAAAACGTTGATGATTCCCCTCGTGGCGATTTTTTTCGGCGCATGCGCCACCATGCAACCGCGAAGCCCCGCAGTCTCGATTCTGGTTGATCTCGATCCAGCAAGCGTTGACCGCACGATAATCGTGGAAAGTATCACCGCCAATAAAGAGGGCCGGCTCTATATGCCGGATCGAGTCACAGGGAACATCCTGAGAGTAGATCCCAAGTCTCCCAAACCCGTGGTGGTGGGCCGAATTGAGGCACGGGAAATAAAGGGCAAAAAAGTCAACGCTGAAGGCGGCGGTATCGCTTTCAACCAGCAAGGCGATCTATTCATCGCCAGCGGTCCTTTTGCCGAAGTGCTGCGTATCAGGGCCGCTGACCTAAACGCGAAGCCGGGAACGGCCCAGACCTTTGCCACTGGCACCGAAGGCGCCAATGGTATCGTCTTCGACAAGCAAGGCAATCTCTTCGTCTCCGGTGGCCGAAGCGGAGTTGTATATCGGGTCGGGGCCAACGGCGGTGCGGCGCAGCCGGCGGTCAAGATCGAGCTGCACACACGCAAGCTGCCCGACGGCAAGACCGAGCAGGCAACAGTTGCTAACGGTTTAGACTTTGATGCAAAGGGCATCTTATATGTGGCGGATACGGCCCGAGGCGCGATTTGGAAGATCGAGATGCAGCCCGACGGCAAAGGTAGCAAGCCGGTGTTGTTCGCTCAGAGTCCGTTGTTGGAGGGAGTCGATGGCACAGCCTTCGACGCTAACGGGAAATTGTGGGCTACTGTGAACGAGCGCAATGCGATTGTGACAGTCACGCCCGACGGGACAGTGCAAGAGATAGCCAAAAATGGGAGCGCAGGCCCTCTCGAGTTTCCTTCCGCGATAGTATTTGTGGGAAACTCGGCCTACATCACCAACTACGACACCCCCCGACGAGACAACATGGATGCCACTGGCCAAGCCGCGAAAGATGGGATCGGCGCTTCCATCGCCCAGATTACTCCATAGTTAACTTAATCGATGGCGCCGTTGCTCTCTATTGAAGGTGTGAGTAAGGAGTATCACGTTCGTGGCAAAAATGTTCTGGCACTCGATTCCATCGATCTCTCCGTGAACGAAGGGGAATTCGTCACGATTGTTGGCCCCTCCGGATGTGGCAAATCGACATTATTGAATCTGATCGTGGGCCTGCTGCATTCCAGCTCTGGTCGTATTCTGTTTCGCGGGAATGTTATAAACGGCATATCGACAAAGATCGGTTACGTCACGCAAAAGGATAATCTCCTCCCTTGGCGCACCTTGATCGAAAACGTGGAGATCGCATTGGAGATCCGTGGTTTGGAAAAGAGTCAACGAAGACAACGAGCGGGCGATCTAATCGCGCAGGTCGGACTTCACGGATTCGAAGACCATTATCCTCACGAGTTGTCCGGCGGGATGCGCCAGCGGGCCAACATCATTCGCACCCTGATCTACGATCCTGAGCTGATCCTGATGGACGAGCCGTTCGGTCCTCTCGACGCCCAAACCCGAGTTGTGCTGCAGGAGCAGTTGCTCGCTCTTTGGTCCAACACGAAAAAAACGATCGTCTTTATCACTCACGACCTCGTGGAAGCGATTGCCCTGGCCGATCGGGTCGTGCTGATGACTTCCAGACCGGGAAAAATCAAATCCGTTGCGCGGGTGGCTATCCCCAGGCCAAGAGACGTTTATCAAATTCATGAACACCAGGAGTTTCGCGCAGCCTATGAAAGTCTGTGGCGAGAGTTGCGCCCGGAAGTCAAAATGGCGGAAGTCTAAACAAAAAAAGAAAGGAGAATCCTATGAAACATTTCATCTGCATTATCTATGCCCTGGTTTCCTTGCTCATGCTCTTTCCCGCTGACCTTCGCGGCCAGACCCCCAGGAAAGTCAAGTTGACTATTCCGGTCGTCGCTCTTTCAATGACGCCGGTTTACCTGGCTCAGGCGAAGAATTTTTTCGCTGAAGAAGGTTTGGATGTGGATGTGACGTCCACAGGTGGAGGCGGTCCCGACATCAGAGCCTTGATAGCCGGGGAAGTAGATTTCAGCTTTACGACCGGCGACAATGTGATTCTCGCCTATCAAGAGGGCAAACCCCTCGTCATGGTCTCGAGCGCTCTCAACAAACTGTTCATCAATTGGGCGATTCACAAAGAGTCGGCCAAAGCCAGGGGAATCACCGAGACCAGCCCGCTGCAAGAAAAACTTAAGTCCCTTAAGGGACTCACAGTCGGGGTCACGAACCCAGCGGCTCTGACGGCGCATCTGGCCCATTTTGTGATCCGCAAGGCGGGGTATACACCGCAGCAAGACGTGCAGGTCATTCCTATCGGTGCCGGACCGACGTGGCTCGCGGCCCTGGAAAACCGCAAAGTCGATGTAGAGATCGG
>JAHKKJ010000109.1 GCA_020027655.1 Deltaproteobacteria bacterium
CGGGAATCATCGATTTCATTGCGCTTTCGCTTTTATTGCCGAAGACCCAATAGTCGGGGTAGCGCTCGTCCTCGTAAACCGCCAAGCCCAGCGAGAGAGAAAGCGGTCCCGTCGTCGCCGCGAGATAGATGAAGTCCTCATTCCCGGTATTGAGATGGCGATGCCAGGAGAACATCGGCACGCTGATAAAATCTCCCGGCGCCCAGTCGTAGCGCACCCCGTCGATGATGCTATGGCCCTTGCCTTGGAGAACATGGATCACCGCCTCCACCGTGTGGCGATGCCCGAGGGTCTTCCAGCCCATGCCTTCTTCCTCGCCGGCCGGAATGCGATTGATCCAGAAACGAAACGTTCGGTGATTAAAGCCCAAGCGCGGATCGACGAGGTAAAGGTGGGAGTTGTTGACAAACTGCGCGCGAATCTCCTCGGCTTTGATCTGCACCGGCGCCTGGAGCCGCCGCTTCGCCTCCTCCTTGGCGAAGCTAACCGATTCCATAAACATGCGGTCGCGGTCTTCGGGTCGAAGAATTGGCATTTTTGTCTCGCTGGATTAACGCGTTCGGAAAATTTCCTGATAGAGCTTGACGTTCTCTTTGTAGTCCCGGTAACTCTCCGGGCTGATGATAACCCGTTTGTAACTCTTGCTTGACGCCAACGACGGTGATTCAACGTCGGCGCGGGCAGGCTCGCGCAGACCGGCCCGAACCATCTCTTGCCCTTCCTTGGATAAGGCGAAATCGATGAATAGCCGGGCCGCGTTGGGGTGGGGCGCGCGGGCGGCAACCTGCAGCGGATTCACCTGCACCACTACCGGGTCCAGCGCTACGGATTCCATCGGAGCGCCTTTTTGCGCGACCCTCGCAATTCCGGAGGCATAGGCCATGACCAGCGGATATTCTCCGGCGGCGGTGAGCTGCACCCGTTCATCATTGCCCCTTTTCACCACGGGACTCTGCGCGGCCAGCCGCTTCAAATAATTAACCGCTTTTTCCTTCCCCCATGCCTGTCTAAGGCCGATGAGAATCGGATACGCGTCAGAGTCCAATGAGATTTTCCCGTCCTTCCACTTGGCATCGAGCAAGGCCTCATAGGACTTCGGCGCCTGTTCGCTCTTCACCAGCCGGGTGTTCACACCCAGAACGTAGGTATTGGTGTGGTACGCTATCCACTCACCGTCCCGACCGATCATCGATGCATCATAGGCTTTGGTTTCCGCAGACCGATAGGGAACGACGAGTTTTTTTTCCACCAGCGGGGCATACATCTCGCCGCTCCCGGAAAGGACATCCCAGGCGTGCCTGCCCGCAAGCGCCTCGGCCAAAATTTTGTTGAGCAGAGGTCCCCGTCCGGCGCGAAAGAGCTCGGTTTTGACCAGTGGATATTTCTTTTCGAAACGCTCCAGTATTCGTTGGCTGAGATCGATATTGGTCGTCGTCCACCAAACCAGCTTGCCTTCTTTCTCAGCGCCTTGGATTAGCCTGGGATCGGGCCGCTCTTGAGCAAAGCTTTGCGCGATCAATAGTAGCAGGAAGGCGGCCAACCAGTAGCTCCGCATAAAGTTTGTTCGTGTCGATTTCATTTCGCTCACCACCCTCACTAGCGGCCGAGCTTATCGAGCACGCTATGCCACTTCGCCGTTATTTGTTTTTTCTTCTCCTGGCTCATGACGTTTGTCACCGGAAACTCTTTCAACCAACGATACGGCCGGCAGGCGTCGATAACGATCCGCGAAGCGACGAAGCGACCCGCGTCGCGATCTTCGGGCGCGACTCTCGGATTGATGTCGCTCGTCGGGAAATCCTGCAAAACTTGAGTTTGCGTCGCCGGATCGCAACGACTTGTGATCGCCCAAAACACATCTTTGAGGTCCGAGGGATCGATGTCTTCGTCGACAATAACGATGAATCTCCCCAAAGCGAGCGTGGTTCTCACGCCAAGCGCGATGGCGGCCGCCTGGCGGGCATGGCCTTCGTAGTGCTGCTTGATGGCAATGATGGTGGCGAAGGGACCATGCTGCCAAACGCCGCACACGCCGGGGACGCCGCTGTATTCCAACGCGGACCAGACGGCAGCCGATGGAAGCGGAATGCCGAAGTGGTCCATTCCTGGCACCGGCTTTAGCGGCGGATCTCCCTGAATGATGGGATCGTTGCGATGCATGACCGCGCGCACTTTGATGACCGGTTCGCTTCGGGTGCCGGTGGCATAGTAACCGGTGCGCTCGCCGAACGGCCCTTCGGGAAGCGACTCCTGATCCATAGGAGGTATTTCGCCTTCGACGACTATTTCGGCGTGAGCGGGAATCGGCAAGCCGGTCACGCCCCCTCTGATTATTTCGACCGGGCTCCCGGCGAGCCAGCCGGCAACGCTTAACTCGCTAACGCCCCAAGGCTCTCGCTGCGCCGCTGCGAGGTATAAGGAAGGCGCCTGGCCGAATGAAACTGCGATGGGACAGTTTTCCTTTCTGGCCCAATATTTTTGCAGTATCTGTCTGCCATGCTGGATGTGATTGATGAAAATGCCAAGCGTTGTCGCATCGTGGACCATGACGCGATAGACGCCCATGTTGATCCAATTCTCATCGGGCTCGCGCAGGAATACACAGCATCCGGTTCCAATGTAATACCCGCCGTCGCGCTCGTGCCACTTCGGCGCCGGAAACGCAAGCAGATCGACATCCCTTTCAGCGATCACGTTCTCAAGCACGGGACCGCTTTGGATTTCCTTCGGTGGAACCGGCTTGAAAGTTTTCAGCTTTTCCTTCCAAGCGCGCACCAGATCAACGTTGCTCAGCGTTGGATCCAGTCCCAAGCCCAGAGCCATGCGGCGAATCCCGCCCATAGTGCTCGCTGACACGCGAAAACCCGGCGGGAAGCCCTTGATCTTATCGAAAAGCACCAGGGGATGGCGCGGCGTACTCGCGACGATTTCGGCCAAAGCGCCGATCTCTTCCTCGCGATCTGCTCCGTCGATTTGGAGTAGATCGCCGTGGGCTTCGACCACTTCGAGGTAATCTCTTAAGCTTTGTAACGGCATAATAATCCATTGCGAACTTTTTCCGCCGTCACCGGAAGTTCAGTGATGCGCACTCCGGTGGCATTGTAAACGGCGTTGGCAACCGCGGGGGCGACGACGCTGATGCCCGCTTCGGCCACGGACTTGGCGCCAAAGGGACCGGGGCCGACTTTCGCGCGAACCAGCGACGTGGTGAGAGGAACATTGTCTCGGATGTTGGGAATCTTGTAGTCGCCCAGCGTAACCGTGGTAATGCGCCCATCGTCGAGCTGAATCTCCTCCGCAAGCGCGTAACCCAGGCCTTGAACAATTCCGCCCTCAATCTGCCCCTGGTGAATGAGTGGATTAATAATAGTCCCCACGTCGTAGACAAAGTAGAGATGCCTCAGGCGCGCTTCTCCTGATTCCGAATCCACCTCGACATCCACAACGACGGCCTGAAACGAGTAAACATCGGGCTTGTGTCCGACAAATTCGCCGAACCCCTTCAGCGGCTGGCTCGACACACGAGCCAACTCTTTCAAAGTGAGTCGCTTTTTTCTCCCGTTCTGCTTAAGCAAAGCGGCGCCGTTTACCCACGAGACTCCTTCAATGGCGGTGTCCCAATGAGATGCAGCGGTTGCGCGCAACGCTTCGGTCAACGATTCCGCAGCGCGCCCCACGGATTGCCCCTCGATGTGCATTCCCCGCGCGCCTTTAATGCCTTGATCGTAGGGCGCGCTGGAAGTATCCCTAACCTCGATCTTGACCGCGTTCGGATCGACGCCCAGCAGATGCGACACAACCTGGCGGTGCATCGTATAAGCTCCGACGCCCTGGTCGCCCACCCCGCTCAGCAGTCGCAGCGTCCCGTCGTTCTCCAAAACCAATTCGAAGCTAGAATCCCCGTGCCCGACGTGTCGGTCGCCCAACGCCATGCCGCGGCCGGCGAGCCAATTCTTGGCCGCAGATTGCCGCCGCTTACTTCCCCATCCGGAAATTTTGTTCACACGATCGAGGACTTCCAAGCAGTGGGGATCGCTTAACGGCTCTCCGGTAGCCCTCGTGCTCCCTTCTTTCAAACAGTTGAGCCGGCGAAATTCCAGCGGCCCAATGCCCAACGCCTCGGCCATCATGTCGATATGGCTTTCCACGGCAAACAGAGTTTGCGTTTCTCCCGGCGCGCGGAAGTAACCGCAGGGAACTTGATTGGTGTAAACGCAATAGCCCTCCAGAAGGGTGTGCGGAATATCATAGGAGCCTGCGACCATGTACGCGCCGCTCATCGACCCCTGCGGATTGGGCTTATAGGCGCCGTACGCCCCGCCGTTGTAGAAGGTCCTTCCCTCCCACGCCCAAATCGTTCCGTCCTTTTTAACCCCGGTGCGCAGAACGATGACGGCGGGATGACGCGGCGAAGAAGCCGTCAGTTCTTCCGTATAACTCTTAACGAAACGGACCGGGCGGCCGGTTTGCTTCGCAAGATAATACGCCGCCGGCGTAAGTGAAAGAAAATCTTTGGCGCCAAAAGAGCCTCCCATGTTGCTCGGGTGGATCGTTATTTGTTGCGGCGGAATCTCCAGATACTCTCCCAACGTCTTGCGCAGTTTGAAATAAGCCTGGTTGGCCACCCAAACAGCGACACGTCCTTCACCGTCGATTTCGACGGTGCAGGCATAGGGCTCGATGTAGCCCTGGTGCACCAACTGGGTCCGGAAACTGTTTTCGAAAATGCGATCCGACTCGGCGAATCCTTTTTGGATTTCACCCTTGCCCGCGGTGACCAGGGTCTGGACGTTTTTCAGCTCGGGCATCTTGGTGCGGGGTCCGCGATAACTCGCGTAATCCGGATGGAGCACAGGCGCCTCCGGCTTCATCGCCTCCAATGGATCAAAGACCGCCGGCAGCTCCTCGTACTCGACATCGATCAGGTGAACCGCTTCCTCCGCCGTATCGGCGTCGACCGCGGCAACCGCCGCAATTTCTTCGCCCACGTAGCGCACCCGGTCGCGCGCGAATACCGGCATGTCCTGAAGCATCGCTCCGATGAGGCGGGGATTAACATCCGCCGCGGCAATAACCGCTTTCACGCCAAGCAGTTTCTTGGCTCTGCTCGCGTCGACATGGAGAAGGCGCGCGTGGGGCAGCGCGCTGCGGAGCACCTTACCCCACAGCATCCCGGGTCGAACCGTATCGGCGGCGTAGCGCAAGCCGCCGCTCACTTTTTCTGCGCCCTCTACCCGCGGTATGGGTTGGCCGATAATTTTACCCCGCACCTAACATACTCCTACCAGGTTCCAGTAGTTCAAATCGTTCCAATCGTTCAAGCCCCCACCTATTTCCTCCCCCGCGTCGCGGGGGAGGATGAAGGAGGGGGTTGAACGTCTTGAACTGCTTGAACGGTTTGAACGCATTCTGTTTTTTTATTCCAGCCCCAACTCCGCCCAGCGGCTTAAAACTTTTTGCGTAAGCTCGCGGCTTACGGTGTTGATTTCAGGAAACTCCACGCCCTTGAATTTCGACGTGGCATCGATGGCGATGCGCGACGTGAAGCCATGCTTGACCAACGGCTGGTGGCCGCCATGCTGGCGCGGCGGCGTGATCCAAACATCGCGGTGCGGCTCGGTGCGCGAATACATCCGCCACCAGATATCGTTCCAATCGTCGAGATCGGCGTCGGCATCGACGACGATGATCCAATTTGGCCCCATCGCGTTCACGCCCCAAACTGTTTCCACGATCTGCATGACCTGCCCCGGCTCCTTGATATCCGCTGAAACCACGCAGATCTCCCGGCCGCAGCCGGGATCGGGAAAGCGCACATCGACCACTCCCGGCGTGCCCAGGCTTTTGAGCTTGCCCCAGAGGACCGCGGAGCGCGTGATCCTCTTGCCGCCGTCTTCCATGAAGTTGCAGATCAACCCTTGGTGAATCGGATTTTTTCGATGCGTGACGCATCTCACTTGGAAGACGAGTCCTTCTTTTTCGCCGCCGTAAAAGCCATGCGACTCGCCGTGCGGCCCTTCGTCGACACGGACCTTCGGTAGCACTTCGCCTTCAAGCACGATCTCCGCTTGCGCGGGAACGAGCATATCCAGAGTCTCGCACTTGGTGAGATCCACCGGCTTGCCGCGCAGCCCGCCGACGTAGGCAAACTCGGCGTGGCGCGCCAGTCCCGAACTGATCGGGCTCATCGCAGCGATGCAAAGCAGCGGTTCCATACCGATGGCGACCGCCATAGGCATGGGCTCGTTCGCCGCTTCGTACTGGCGATAGTGCGCCAGGCCGTCGCGGTGAATCGACATCCAGAGAGTTTTCTTGTCTTTCACCAGCAGGCGATACATGCCCATGTTCTGATCGCCGGTGGCGCGATCCCTGGTGATGCAGCCGTGAAAGGTGCCAAGGTAGGGACCGGCGTCCTTTTCATGCCAAACCGGAGTCGGAAACTTGGTGATATCCACCGCATCGTCTTTATAAATTTCTTCTTTGCACGGCCCGCCTTTGACTTCGACGGGCACCATCGGATTTTTAAATCCCGAGAGAAACTTTTCGAACATGTTTTGCATGGTGCCTTCGACGCCCAACGCCACTGCCACTTTTCGATCCGTGGACAAAACGTTGGTCACCAACGGCGTGCGATAACCTTTGATGTTTTCAAAAACAAGCGCTGGACCTTTCTTGATGAGCGAATGATAGGCGATAGCCCCAAGCTCGTGCACCGGCTCGACTTCAGCTTTGATATGCTTGAGCTCACCCATATGTTCCAACGAACTCAAAAAATCACGCAACGAATCGAATGCCATACGCGTCTCTCCTTTGCTATTGTTCAAATAAGTCAACGCCCACGGAAAATGTCCAACAATCACTACCGATACAACTGCTCGGCGAATCCCGATTTGGCCACCTCGCGCAACACTCGGTCGTCGATAAACACGGCGGGGTCGGCGCCCTTGGCTTTTGGGTTAGTCAAGGCGATCTCCTCGAGCACCAGCTTGAGATCTTCCGGCTGGATCTCGGGCAACCTGGGCAGCAACTTGACGTGGAGATCGTAAACCGCCTGGAGGATATCGTCATCGCCGATGCGCAGATAGCGCTTGGTAATTGCCATTCCTTCTTTCGGCCGCGCTCGCAGGAAATGGATCGATTCGGCGAGTGCCCTAAAAAAGCGCACGACGAGCGGTTGTTTTTCCGCGAGAAAGCTTTTCTTCGCCACGAAGGCGGTCAACTGATAGCGCAGACCGCTGCGCGTCAGGTCAGCGAGCTCGCGCAAGCCGTTTTTCTTGGCAATCAAGACCGCTGGGTAACCGAGCACCGCGGCGTCGAGGTTCTTGGCGAGAAGCGCGCGCAGAAGGTCGTCTTGGGAGCCGACCTGAATCAAGGTCAGATCCTTGTTCGGATCCAAACCGCGTTGGCGCAAAAAGTAGCGCCCGGCAAAGTCGTTGGAACCTCCGAAGCGCGTGACGCCCAAGCGCTTGCCTTTCAACTGTGCTAATTCCTCGATGGAGGGCACCGAACAAATAGAAAAAAGAAAAGTGTTGAACAGGCCGCCGAACAAGGCGATCTCTTTGTAGCCTTGGAGTTGCATGGAGATGCCTGGATTGGCGCCGCCCACGACGACATCGATTTCACCCGACAACAAAGCGGTCATGGCGAGGGGCGATGAGCGGATCGCCAGCAGCTCCACGGAAAGATTTTCTTTTCTAAAAAACCCCGCATCGTTGGCCGCCCAAAGCGGAATAAACGAGGCGGCTGCTGATGGATAGGCGATGCGCGTATCCTTGCTGTCGGCGCCAGTGCCCGCACGGCCATTAATCAGAATCAGCGCGCAACCGAGCAGCGCTCCGGCAAAATGCTTAGTCACAATATTCCCTCAGCGATAAATCTGCTCGACGAAACCGGAAGCGATGACATCTTTGGCCGCGCGCCCATCGATAAAGCTCGCCGGATTGGTGTTTTTGGCTTTGGGATTCGTCAAGGCCACTTCTTCGAGAACCAGCTTCAAATCTTCGGGAAAAATCTCCGGCACCCGGGGAAAGAGTTTCACGTGGAGGTCGTATGCCGGCTTCAGGACGTCCGGCGCGTCAATCCGAGTGTAGCGTTTTAAAATCTCCATGCCTTCCTTAGGTCGAGTCTTGAGAAAATATATCGCCTCGACCTGCGTCTTCATGAAGCGCACTACGCGCTCGTGGTTCTCGGCGAGGAAACTCCGCTTTGCCACAAAGGCTGCCAATGCGTATCTCGAGCCACTTTCGGAAAGGTCGGCCAACTCGCGCAGCCCCTGCTTCTTTGCCAGGAAGTTTTGTGGAATGCCGATGACGCCCGACTCGATCGCCCCGGTGAGCACCGAGACGACAATATCCGGCATCGCGCCGATCTGGACGAAGGTGACGTCCTTTCCCGGTTCCATGCCGTGGCGCTTGAGATAATAGCGGGCGGCAAAATCAAGTGTGCCGCCGAAGCGCGTGACACCCATGCGTTTACCCCGCAGTTGGGAAACATCGCTTATCGAAGGCTGAGTCATCACTGAAAATAGAAAGGTTTGGATGATGTTACCGAACAGAGCCATGTCGGTAAGGCCTTGCAGCTGAGAAGTTATCCCGCTGTTTCCTCCTCCCGCCAAGATATCGAGATCTCCCGACACCATCGCCGCAACTCCCCTTGTCGAAGAGCCCACGGTGATGAGTTCCACCGAAAGACCATGCTTCTTAAAAATCCCTGCGTCTTGGGCGGCCCACAGGGGTAGAAAAGCTGCCGCCGGTGCAGGGTACGCGACGCGCAGCGGGCGCTCCGCGGCATGTGATTGTGCGTTATTCGCCATGAACAAAAGGATTGCTACGATTGAAATTCCAGCCGCTTTGAATTTCGTCCACATCGTGAGATTCCCACGCATTA
>JAHKKJ010000592.1 GCA_020027655.1 Deltaproteobacteria bacterium
CAACGAGGGCGCCGGTCCCAGCGCGCGAGTCGCTGTCGAACTCAGTATCGAAGCGGCGCGTAATCTCGTCAAAACCATCGAAGCGGTTTTGGCGCAGGCTGAGGAGCGTGGGGTTCTCGAAGATATTCCGCTGGCCGCGACCGGAGCGTCTCGCTGATCGATTTCAGCAGCAGGGTAGCGCGCAGCGATTCTAAGAACGCCGCGGTCTACCCTGCCCCGCTTTCAACAAACTCAGACAGTTTTACGATTCACCTGGATCCTCTATCCGAGCTTCGCCTGTCGAACTGATTGAATAACCGCCCCGAAATAAACCAGAACGCGGCCGAGAGCCAAACTATTCGGCCGTGGTCGTCCCTGCTCATCCGCGATTTTAGGCTGCTTTGGATCGCCAGCGTTTTGACCTCGCTGGCGATCCAGATCCGCAACGTCTCCAACCTCTATCAGGTGTACCAACTCTCGGGCTCGGCCTTTAAGCTGGGACTCACGGGATTCCTGGAGGCGCTCCCCTTCATCATTTTCGGCCTGTTCGCGGGCGCGGTAGCCGATGCTTTCGACCGAAAGAAGGTGCTGCTGGTAACGATGCTTGTCCAATTGGTGCCGAGTGTGGCCATGACCCTTCTGACCCATACCGACACAGTGCAGGTCTGGCACATTTATGCTCTCGGCTTCCTCGGCAGTTTCGTGGACGTCTTTAACTGGCCGGCGCGTTCCGCACTCGTCCCACGTCTGGTGCCTCCGGGCCTTATGATGAATGCGGTCACCATCAATGCCATGATCATCCAGCTCAGTTTTCTTGTGGGACCCGCCGTCGGCGGTGTGCTGATCGATCACACCGGCTTACCTATCTGATCAGCACCATCACGCTGCTGCCGGCCATCATGGCCATAGTATCGCTACGAAGCTCCGGTAAACCTGAAGGCGCAAAGCGCCGGGTCAGCCTCCGCAGCATGGTGGAAGGCGTAGAATTCATCTGGATTCAGCGCATCATCCTATCGCTCTTCCTCCTCGACTTCGGAGTGACGTTGGTAGGGTTCTATAGACCCATCTTGCCCATCTTCGCAGCGGATGTTTTCAACATGGGAGCCTCAGGATTGGGTCTGCTTTACGCCGCTCCTTCTGCGGGTTCCCTCATAGGTTCGGCCACGCTCTTGATGGCCGGGGACATCAAACGCAAAGGTGTCGCCGTGGTGATGGCCGCCGTCGGTTTTGCGGCAAGTCTTGCTTTGTTAGGCGTTTCAAAGTGGTTCTGGATGGCGGTGGCGGCGGTGATCCTCCTCGGCATTACCGATTCGGTGAGCGTTGCCATCCGCCGCACGGTAGTTCAACTTCTCTCCCCGGACCGAATGCTCGGGCGAGCGTCCAGTCTCATCGTCGTCTTTGCCCAAACGACTAACGGCCTGGGCGCCCTCCTCGCCGGCGCGGCCGCGCAATTCATCGGCGCGCCGAACTCACTCCTGGTGGGCAGCGGTCTTTGCTTTCTGATGATTCTTGCCATCTGCGTCGCCATTCCTCAACTGTGGCGCTATCGTTCCGATTGACGGAGGGGGAGAGATGGTTTCGGGTTTCGGGTGTCAGGTTTCAGCTGTGGTCTTCCCGGTTTCTCACAAGAAGGATTCTCCGCGGCAGCTCTTCCCAAATTTTCTTCGCGTTCTCCATGTATTCTCGCTTCGGCAGAGATACCGGTGGAAGGGCTCTTTGAGAATCGCGTTGCACAACATCGCCGACTCATCTGCGGGCAGGTGATAGGAGACCACATCCGTCCCCTTTTCTTCGTGATGGTACAGGAAGGGTGGAGCATGCCCCTTTTCCATCCCGCCGACGATGTGCACGTCCTTGTGCGGTTTCATGCGATAACACATGGCCCAGAAGACCGCGGCCTCATTGGAAGGGTCGATGTCCTCGTCTACCGCAACAACGATCTTGCCCACGCCGGGATGAAACGAGCAGGCCGCGTGCAGCGCGCGCCAGACTTCGGCCTCGTTGGGGCGGCGCATTTGAATAATCACCAATTTATAGGTGTTGGTGAGGGCTCGTGCATTTCCACACGAAGAACACTGGTGATGCGGCATTCATCGCGGAGGTGCACCAGCATGAGGCGATCGTAGCCGATTTTACGAATCACCGACGACTCGCTGGGAGTGAGCTGGCTCAGCCACGAAGTATAGATGGCGTCTTTACGATGGGTAATCGCGGTCACATCCATGAACGGATTTAACTGGCGCGGATGAGTCTCGTGATGCGCCTCAACAGGCCGTGTTCTTCGAAATTTTTCAGATGCTGATGCAAATCTAAATAAGGCATACGTGAATCCCTCCTCTGCGCTTAAGACAATTCCGCAAAAATATAGGATGAAACTAAAGCGTCAACGGCTCTCCGGAGCGAGCGCAGCGGTTCTCGAGTTCAATCCATGCGGGTTTGATTACCCGAAGCTTGCTGTATAAAGAGCTATTCCCAGAACTCTTAGAGTCCGTCATTCCCGAATGGCTCCTATCCCTCGATTTCCCTCGGGACGGTGAGGTTCTCGAACCGTCGGGAATCCAGGCGAGACCGGAACTGGACCCCCGATTAAAACATTTCGGGGGTGACGCCTTTGGAATGAATTTTCATCGCTGTATGTTCTGATACCACCTTCAGCTTGCTGGGGGGTAGTTCGATTGAAAACCTTGAACGTCCTTCTTATTTCGAGTATTTCGCGCTCAGGCTCGCGAAGAAACCGTCGCTTTCCAGGTCGCTCAGGATGCTCTTGTCAACGAAGTCTGCCGCCCGTTTTCCACGAAGCTCTGGCACTGTCGGGGTGAGGTTCTCAATCTCGGTTTGAATGACTTCTTCCATCGGATAGGGCTTCAACGGCAGAGCGTCAACAACATAATTTCTGTACATCACTTCGAGGCGCCGCGGATCGTTCTCCCGCATCTGTTTTCGAAAACTCGCCAAGGCGACGCTTTTGTTATTCTTTCCCAGCCAGATCGCTTCGCAATACGCCATCATAAAAGCTCGCGCCCGCTGCCGTTGATTCTTGAGAAAATCCCGCTTGGCCGAAAGATCGCTGGCGGTAGTGTAGATTCCTAGTTCGTTTAAATCGGCCAGAATTGAGAGCTTCAATCCCTTCGTTTCTGCCTCGAAGAGATTGTCCGGGCTTACCAAGGTCGCGTCGATCTTGCCCTGATGCATGATCATGAGCCGCTTGTTCGACTCGGCAAGGCCGGTCGCTAAAATGCTAACATCCTTCCCCGGGGCGAAACCGAGTTTGAGAAGCGCGCGCCGCGTGGCAAATTCGATGGTGGTGCCGGGGCGACTGATACCGACGGTTTTGCCTCGCAGTTCTTGAATGGATGTGATCGACGGGTGAGCCGCCAATTTCCAAGCTCCAGGACCAAACGTCCCGATGATGGCGACCGGCAGCCCTTTTGCAGCAGAAACCATCGTCGTTGAACCCGGCGCACCGAGGATCTCTACATCGCCGCCAGATAGCGCACCGATGGCCGCATTGCCGGCCGCGATCACGACCAAATTGACGTGAAGACCGTACTTCTCAAATAACCCGGCGTCCTTGGCAATCCAAAGCGGGATACGGCTGCCGGTGACAGAAGCGTAGGAAGCGTTAAGAGTTTCGAGCTGCTGC
>JAHKKJ010000593.1 GCA_020027655.1 Deltaproteobacteria bacterium
CCGACGAGGATTTTAAGATTGAAGAGTAGTTTCATCGGGTCTTCAGCCGTCTTTAGACGGAAAGGAACCCACCGCCTTTAAGGCGGTGGTCTTCAGTTACCATGGTAATGGGTTCACGGTCAATCAAGCTTACGACGGGGGGAAACTCTTACACGGGTCGGACTACCCGATGGTACTGTGTAAAGTTTCTAACGTTTCCAGCCCGCTTGGGTCAGCTCGCTGTCCCGCCTTCTTTGCAAAGCTGAGATCGTAGGCGCGCTCGATGGGAATTCCATCGCGACCATCGATAACTCTACCGTCTTTGACGCGAAGATCCTTGTCAAGTTTAGAAAACTCAACCAGTACCCACTCGTTACGATACCTTTTCCTGATTTCATTGAGCCGCATAGACAAGACTTCCGCCTTTCCTTTATGACGATCTTACGCGACCAGACATTCACTAACAAGGATTGTAGCAATGCAAAGAGACCGTGCCCTGACCACCAGCAGTTCGCGCGTGGTCCGCGCGTGATCTGGGGTCTGGCCTGAATCTGGACTTGTCGCGTTCAATTTTCGAATAACCGTGACCGCATGGCCAAACGCCATCCTCTGCGCGTTTGGGTTTTTCAATCTGTTCAAACAGTACGACTTTCACTACTCACTGATTCACGATCGCCCCACCCGTCGTCTTGATAAGACGACGGGACTAGGATATTCGAGCGGATAATTCAGGTTGACGGAGTAATGAAGTGATGGAGTACTGGATTAGTGGGATAGCGGAGTGTCGAGAAACCCAATAGCTCAGTATCCACCACTCCAATACTCTAAATACTCCATGACTCCAATCCTCTAACATTCCACCACTCCAGCAATCCGATTCTCGATGGCTTCGCGAATTCCCGCGCTCGAACTTCGCAACGTTTCTTACGTTGGAAACGGTAAAGCCATCCTCCATTCCATTAATTGGAAAGTGCGGCAGGGCGATCATTGGGCTTTGTTGGGACCCAACGGCTCCGGCAAGACCACGCTATTGAAGATCGCTTGCGGTTACCTTTGGCCTAACGCCGGCGGCGAGGTTCGCCGCAAAGGGAGAGCGTTGATCAATCTCCCTGAACTACGAAAAAGTATTGGTTGGGTGACGTCGACGTTGCCGCCGCAGATTCCACTTCGGGAGAAAGTCATCCGTACCGTGGTCTCCGGAAAATTCGCCCAGATCGGCTATTTGGAAATATTCGGCGGGGAAGCCAGTCGAAGAGATTACTTTCAGGCCGAGAAATATTTGGCGCAGATGGGCTGCGACGATCTGCGCAATGAAGAATTTGGCGTGTTGTCGCAAGGAGAACAGCAAAAAGTTCTAATTGCCCGCGCGCGGATGACCAAGCCTTATCTCATTGTTCTGGACGAGCCTTGCGCCGGGATGGATCCGGGCGCAAGGGAGAATTTTCTCGCGACATTGCAGGCAGTGGGAAAGCAGAAAAATATTCCTTCGCTGATCTACGTAACTCACCACGTCGAGGAAATCCTACCGTTGTTTGGCAAGACGTTGATTCTGAAAGAAGGCCGAGTGCTCTACTCCGGCGCCACCCGCGCTGTGCTGAAACCAGATGTCTTGCAGGATCTTTACCGGGTGTCTCTGGATATCATCAAGAGAAAGGGACGCCGCTGGCCGGTGATCCGGTAGGTTCCAAGTTCAAAGCTCAACGCTCAAAATTCAAAGTAGAGAGAACGCGGAGGCGCACGACCGCATTAAGCTTGGCAGCGATACTTTGTTTGGTGGGCGCCGCGCTCAGCGCCATTCGCGTGTCTGAAAGATAAACGCTTAAAGAGATGCTAGCTCTGACTAACGCCGAGGCGACCGATGAACGGGAGTTTGAGCGCCGGGCGCAAGAAGTCAATTCCGAAACTTAAACCGAGGAGGTTCATTTCGATTCCTTCTTCGCGCGCCAGGGTCAGGCCGAGGACGCCGAGCATTGAAAACTGATACCCTGTCCCGCTGGGCGTGCGATCCACCAGGGATCCGTTGATCGGGTAGTCTTTGCCGATGGCTGTGGTCGGTAGATCCATTCTTAGCTCCGGAACCTGTCGTCCGATGTAGGCAGTAAAGGTATTGCTATTGGGGCCGGGCCAGAGTTTGTATTCGTTCGGGTAGGGGTAACTTGCAACAGCCTCGATGATTTTCGGAATGGCCTGTGCCGCAGCCTCACCGCGGAGTTCACCGATAAGCTCCGGTTCATTGCCGAACCATCTGCCGTCCGGAATGCCGGGAGCAGAAACCACGGCCGGTAGGTCCCGATAGACGCGCCAACCGATGACGTGATGCAAGGTGTACTCGGTTGCATTCTCCGGCTTGGTGGCGATCCAGGTGTGCACGCCAAAGATACCTCGCCAGTTTAAAGCGCGGGCGGCATAGATTTGAACTACGGCCTCCGGAGTAGTTTCAGCGGGCGGCGCGATGCCGGCGCTGGAGCGATCCGCTCTGCGGTAATCCCTTCCCAATTGCGCTTGGCCGGAAACGACCATGAACAAAGGTATCGCTACGAGAAGGAGCAGAGATAACAGAAGCATTCGGGTCAACTGGATTCTCCTAAGTAGCTGGAAGTATAGCCCACGGATGAGCCCAACTCCAGATAGCCGACTTGCAAAGTGATCCGCGGCGTTGTTGATTGTTCCTTCGAATCAAGTGATGATGCCACTGTGAGTATCGTCGCACAAGCCGTTTGTCAAGACGACATGAAGCCGTTTGTCTCCGATACGGTAACGCGGAACTTCCGATCTTGTGTTCGCTATTGCTAGCAAAAGGACCGAAGGCTTGAGGTTCTGCTAAGTCATCCGGACTCATTCGAATCTAAACGGGCTTTCTGAAAAATGGCTCGAGAATTTCGTATAGGACATGGCTTCGACGTTCATCGATTTCGCCGCGGGCGAAAGCTGATTCTCGGCGGCGTGGAGATTCCCTATCCGATGGGTCTGGCGGGTCACTCAGACGCGGATGTGCTGTGTCATGCTGTGATCAACGCTGTTCTCGGGGCAATGTCTGAAGGGGATATTGGCGTGCATTTCCCGGACACGGATCCTCGATATCGGGGCATCGCCAGCACAAAAATGCTGGATGCCGTCTTGCGTATCATGCGGCGCAGGCACTTTAAACTGGTCAATGTGGATGTTACTTTGGTGGCACAGCAGCCCAAGCTGGCGCCTTACTATGCTGCCATGAAAAAAAATATCGCGGGCCGATTTGGGGTGGCGGAAAACAAGATCAGTATCAAGGCGACAACTACGGAGAAGCTTGGATGGGTGGGCCAAGGCAAAGGAATGGCCGCCACCGCGGTCGTTTTACTAGGTACGTAAATGAGTGTTACGCAGTGAAATGGTTGACAACAAATAATTTCTATAATAATCAACCATTCTAATCTTAGGTGACATCCGATCCTCCCAATGGCGCGCCGGAAGCGCGTGAACAAGAGATCGAGCAATTAGCTCAAGAGATCGGCCGTCTCATCCAGGGAGCCAACCCGGAACGGCGGGAAGATCTCAAAGAGTTAGCTTTTGCCCTTATCCGTGAGGAGTTGATCCACAAGGTGGAGGGTGAAGGAAGCGCTGGAGGGTCAACTCCGGCCCCATTCAATCCGCTGGGAAC
>JAHKKJ010000594.1 GCA_020027655.1 Deltaproteobacteria bacterium
GGATCGATATAGAGCTTGTCTTCTTTCTCGAATTCTTCGGTCTCGTTTTTGGTCGGATGGATGCAATCGACCGGACAGACATCGACACAAGCAGTATCCTTCACGCCTATGCAGGGCTCTGCAATGATATAGGTCATCTCTCATTCCTCCTAAGAAGTCGAACTGTCAGTTTACTAGCAAATCGACTAGGGCAAGTCAATAAAATCTACGCCTTTCCTGAGGCTTACCTTGACCGGTCTTTGCGGAAGTGTTACACGGAACCAACTCAGAGAAACGAGATGATCAGAAAGGTGTCCCGATTTAACGTGCTGCGCTTCTTGCTAGCGAGCACCCTTATCGCTTTGTGCGTTGCTCTTCCGTTAGGCGCCGCAACGATCGACGATGCTCTGAAGAATATCCGCGGCTTGCCTCCCGCGCAACGGAAAGCGGTCATAGAGGAAAACGCCCGCAAGGAAGGCGAAGTGGTTTGGTATACCTCGATGAGCCTGACCGATTTCCCAAAAATTGTCGGTGCTTTCGAGAAAGCTGTTCCCTACGTCAAAGTGAGAGCCAATCGCCTTACACAGTCCACGGTCATTACCAAGATCGACACGGAAGCGCGAGCCGGGCTCTTCGCGGTTGACGTGGTAGCATCGGCGCCGGTGGAGATGTGGGAGTTAAAGCAGAGAGGTCATTCCGCCCCTTACTTGTCGCCCGAACTCAAAGCCTTCCCCACGGGGTCCTATGATCCGCAGGGTTTCTGGTCGTCCTTCGAGGTTACGCCTATCGTGTTGGCTTTCAATACCAAGCTGGCGCCGCAAAATGAGGCGCCGCAGAGCTATCAGGATCTGCTCCTGCCCAAGTGGAAAGGCAAGATGAACATGGGCAGTGACGAGTATGCTTGGTATTCGGTGATGCTCGATGGAATGGGGAAGGCGAAAGGTCTGGAGTACATGAAAGCGCTGGCCCGGCAGCAGTTGCATATACCCGGTTCCAGCAGCATCATGCGCCTGCAGCTCATGCTAGCCGGCGAGTCGGCCATCACCATTGCCGCGCGCGGTCGACGTGCCACCGAGTATAAGGAAAAAGGGGCGCCCCTTGACTATCGTCTCTTTGACCCCTACCCTGCCGAGCCAAACGGGTTGGCTCTGATGCGTCGATCATCCCATCCTCACGCATCGATTCTGTTCATCGACTGGATCTTGTCGGAGGAAGCACAGTCCCTCATGGCCCAGCAGATTCCGCGGCTAACGCTGCGCAAGGGTGTAAAGCAGATCCCACGCCATCAAGAGCTTTATAAGAAGGACTTCGTTTTCGTGAACCCGGCCTCCATTGGCGCCAACCTAAATGAGTTGATTGCTTCCTACCAGCAGGTCTTTAACGTCCGTTAGGAATTGTAAGGGCTGTTTCAAAGCCGCCCTTACTTTCTCGTTCGCAAGTCCAGCAAGGAAAAGTTACACTCCCGCGATGCCCGTTGAAATCATCCGCAGGGATGACGGCAAAGAGTTTTCCAGTCGCAAACTGAAGAAAGTTGCCCAGAAAGTGTTGGAGATAGTCGAGCAAGAGCAAGCCGAGTTATGCCTGGTATTGGTCGGCAACGCGGAGATGCGAAAACTAAATGCTAAGTTTCGCAAAAAGGATTATACGACGGACGTGTTGTCGTTTCCTGTCGGGGACGAGTTGCCCACGGGTGTGCGGCTGTTAGGGGACGTCGTTATCTCTGTGGAAAGGGCTAAAGAACAGGCCAAAGAAAGATGGCGAACGTTGAACGAGGAAATGGTGACGCTTTTGATTCACGGCATCGTGCATCTGCTTGGGTACGACCATGAGCGCTCGCCGAAAGACGCCCGGATCATGGACCGTCTGGAGAGGAAGATCTATCGCGCGCTTTGTGACCTGGGAATATTAAAGGTATAATTCCTTATTGGTGCTTCAGCCGATCGCTTAACAGCGACGGCTGAGCTGAGGTCATGCTAATATACTGAAGCGAAGCGATGAATTGAAGGGAAGAGTAAGAGACAGATGTTAGAAGAAACCAAAGAGCAACTTGCCCACCTGGAAGAGCGACTCGAACTTTTGCGGAGGCGTCTTTGACCTCGATGGCAAACAGAAGCGGGTCGAGGAGTTAAACAAAGTCACTTCACAGCCTGATTTCTGGAACGACAGCGAAAAGGCCCAAGGCATTCTCAAAGAGCAAGCCTCCCTTAAAGATGTCATAGACTCCTGGGAAAAATATCGATCGGCTCTAGAAGAAGCGCGGTTCTTTCTCGATCTGGGAAAGGATGAGAAGAGCGAAGAGGCGCTCAGCGAAGCCGCCGCGAAGGTCGCCGAGGTCGCACAAGGGATGGCCCAGACCGAACTTACACAACTCCTTGGCGGACCCGACGACAGACGAAATGCGATTGTAACTCTTCATCCAGGCGCCGGTGGAACCGAAGCGCAGGACTGGGCGGAGATATTGCTGCGCTTGTATCTCCGCTGGGCGGACCGCCGCGGCTATCGGAAAGAGATCCTCGAATATCAGCCGGGCGAAGAAGCCGGCGTAAAGAGCGTTACTTTCACGGTGGAAGGCGACTACGCCTACGGCTATCTCAAAGCGGAGGCAGGCATTCATCGGCTAGTGCGGATCTCGCCGTTTGACGCGAATTCCCGGCGGCACACTTCCTTCGCGTCGGTTTTCGTCTATCCGGAAGTGGACGATACCATCAAAATCGAGATCAATGAAGCAGACCTGCGGGTCGACACCTACCGTTCCAGCGGAGCCGGCGGTCAGCACGTGAACAAGACCGACTCGGCGGTACGCCTAACTCACATTCCCACGGGGATCGTGGTGGCGTGCCAAAACGAGCGCTCCCAACATAAAAACCGGGCAATGGCGATGAAGATTCTGCGCTCCCGTTTGTATGAGTTGGAGATCGAGAAACAGAAGGAAAAGATGGAGATCTATCACAAGACGAAAAAAGATATCGCCTGGGGCAGCCAGATTCGCTCCTATGTGCTCCATCCCTACCGCATGGTCAAAGATCACCGCACCGGCGTTGAGGTGGGAAACGCCGATGCCGTTCTCGATGGCGACATCGATCAGTTTATTCAGGCCTACCTGCTCCAAGCCAGCGCAGCCCCCCGCGCGTGATCGAACTCTACCTTCCTTGCCCTATGGGAGAGGATCGAGGTGAGGGGGTTTTTCCATGGAACCTCTTTGGGCGCATGAAAGGAAACTCTTTATGCTGCTTCAGGACAAAGTCGCGCTGGTTACGGGATCGACTCATAACATTGGGCTGGGCATTGCCCGTGCCTTCGCTCGCGAGGGCGCCAAGGTCATTGTGCATTCGCGCCATGAAGAGGACGCTACAAAAATCGCTGGAGAAATTCGCGGCGACTATTTTACCGCTGACGTCGCGCACCGCGACCAAGTGGCCGCGATGTTCGATCACATCCGCAGACAACATAGACGTCTGGATATCTTGGTTAATAGCGTGGCTCACTCCACAAGCGGTGGCGTGTTGGACGTGTCACTTGATGAATGGAACCGGATCATGACCATTAATTTGACCGGTTACTTTCTCTGCATTCAACACGCCGGCAAGATGATGAGAGAACAAGGGGGCGGAGCCATCATCAACATCTCCGC
>JAHKKJ010000110.1 GCA_020027655.1 Deltaproteobacteria bacterium
GAGCAGCGGGCACGTGTGGCAGGGCAGATTTAAGAGTTTTCCAGTGCAGCGCGACGAACATTTGCTGATGGTGCTGCGCTACGTTCTGCAAAACCCCGTTAGATCAGGCTTGGCAGCGTCGGTAAATGATTGGCCATGGTCAAGTTGGTGCCGGAGCGACTTGACTGATCCCTGTCCTGTGGAAGTCGAAGCAAACTGGATGACGACGGTCGACGATCCGTTATCAACGAGCCAAGTGGCTTCAATTCGTGAGTCTGTGAATCGCCAAAGACCTTTTGGAGAAACAGACTGGCAGGCGAAAATCGCAAGTCAATTTGGACTTGAAAGTACCATGCGTCCACGGGGCCGACCCACGTTAAGTGAGATGAGGAGATGAGACAAAAAAGTAGCCTGTCCCATTTAATCTTCCGAAGCAGCTGCGGCTTCGAGCGCGCGCCGGCACCTCTTGCAAGGCAGCCCCGATGCGGTTACTTTGAACTGTTTCCAACTTGCAACCCAAAGGGAATCGGCCAATCTGACGGGAGGCGGTGATGACGATCCCCAGTGATGTTCTGGAAGCAAAGAGTTCCTTGAGCCGCAAGCTCCTCCCGGCCGGCGCCAAAGCGAAGGTCGTTGGCAAAGCGGCGGTCATGCGGGTGGCCGTTGCCGCGAAAGTGGCGCGGACCAACGTGCACGCGGTGGGAGTTGGCCGCAAGCTGGTGAACGGGAAGGCCACCTCGACGCCGTGTGTACGTCTATACGTGGTTCAGAAGCTCGCTCCCTCGCTGCTCGCGAAACGCGACCAACTCCCCAGGCGAATCGACGGGATCCCGACGGACGTGATCCAGTCACCGCCGGCATTCATCGCGATCGATGCCTGCAGCGTCGCTCGCCGGAACCGCCAACGGCCCGTGATCGCTGGCATCAGCACCGCCCTTCGCACTGTGACGGCGGGCACCATCTCCTGTTTCTGCCGCTCGACCCGGCCGGGGGATCCCAACGATCGCCTATATGTCCTCAGCAACAACCATGTCTTCGCTGACGTCAACCGCGGGGCGGTTGGAGATGCACTCCTGCAACCTGGTCCTGCCGACGGTGGCGTCAACGCGGATCGGTTCGCGGACCTGCACCGGTTTGTCCCGATGCGCTTGGGAGGGGCGGTGCCCAACGGCGTGGACGCGGCGATCGGCCGGTTGCGGGCAGCCGTGCCGTCCCGCCGCCGGATCTGCAGCGTAGGCTCTCTGACGGGAACCGCACAGGCCGTGGAAGGTACGCGCGTCCGGAAGCACGGGCGGACCACCGGCTTCACGAGGGGAGTCGTGACCGACGAGTCCTACGACGCACTGGTTGGCATGGATCACAACGACCCCAGCGTCGTCGCGCTGTTTGAGAACCAGATGCGCATCGAAGTCATCGCTCCGTTCCCCGCGTTCGGCCTCGGAGGCGACAGCGGTTCCCTGATCGTTACGGCGACTGGCAGAAGGGCGGTGGGCCTGTATTTTGCCGGGCCCGAGAGTGGGTTCTACGGCATCGCAAACCGCATCCAGGACGTCCTTGACCAACTGGAGATCGCCCTCCTCTGAGGTCTCACCAAATGTCGATACCACTCGAAGCGGTGAAGGAAAAGATAAAGGCCCAGTACCTCGGGCGAAGCGGGATCCACGCCGTGGGAATCCGGCGCGGCCAGAATGCCGTCTCCGTCTACGTTTCCCCCATCAGCGACCTGGAGCAGGAGCGTTTGCTCAAGGAGATCGAGGAAGCCGCCGCACCTTACAAGCTGCTGGTCATCACCGAGGAACGACCGTCACTCAAGTGAGCAGCAGCAATTCAATTCCAATTCCAAGTCACAATTCCGCCGGAGGCCAAGAATCGTTTGACGGTTTACCTGGCGCAGGCCAGAAAAAAGAAGGAACCTATTATGGTCACTCATCACGGTAAACCCTACGCGCTGATCCAGACAATCTCCGAGGAAGACCTAGAAGGGTTGGGATGGGACCAGCTCGCCCAGAGCCGCCTCCGGAAGGCTCGGGAAGGAGAGGACGCAACTACCTATAAAAGAGGGCATGTCATTGTGGTTAACGTTCCATTTCAAACCACACCGGAATCAAGCCTCGGCCCGCGCTTGTTATCTCCACGGATGCCTTTCACCGTGACCTACCGGACCTTATTGTTTGCCCGATCAGCAGCCAGCCGCGTTATTATCAGGGAGAGGAAAGGGACAAGCTACTTTAAGGTACGATTTACTGCTTAGGCCCTCTTCATAGAAAAACATCATTTACACTTCGAGAAGTAACCCAGGCCGTCGTTGGCCTGTTGCAAACGCGAGCGGCTGCGCTTTCGCAGTTTAGAGTTCCGGGTGCCGAGTTTCGAGTGAATTTTCGCCTACGGCGTGATCTGGATAATTGATGCGCCGATTCCGTCCAGAGATGTTTTGCCGTCCGCGGCGAGGTTGTCACGCCGCGCCGTGTCGAAATTGCTGACATAGGCGGTGTTGCCGACGAAAATGACGGCAGTGGGAAATTCCAACGGGCCTTTGCTATCGTTTTTGAGGAGGTCCCTGACTTTACCCTCGGGCGTGACCTCGACAATGGCGTTGCGTTCGTTGGCGGCGACCCAGAGATTGCCCTTGGGATCGAAGGCAGGACCGTCGGCTCCTTCCAACAGCGGGCTCTGCGCCATCAAGTTCGGCTTGCCGGCTTTGCCGTCGGAACCGATCGCTACCTTCCAAATCGCCCCGCGCGCGGTATCGGCGACATAAAGGACCATTGCTTGGGCGTCGAAGACGAGTCCATTCGCCGGAAGGGCCTGCTGTGTCTTCCCGTCCGGCAACGTGCGCGTATGGAGCTCGATGTGCGCCCAATCCTCGGCCGCTCCGCCTGCGGGACCGATACGATAAATCTTGCCGTTGCGGCCTCCCGAGACATAAAGATTGCCCCTTTTGTCGAACGCGATGCCGTTGGCGCCTTCGGTGCCGGTGGCGAAAGTTTCGGCCACGCCGGGTTTTTGCGGATTCAAGTCCGCCTTCTTAATACGAACGATTTCCCGAAACGCGCCGCTCGTGAGATAGAGATCGCCTTGTTCGCTGAAGATGAGCCCGGAACTGTCGGCTCTTACAGATTTTCCGTCGACCTGTCGCGTTTCGATACGGCCCACCACCACTGGCTTTGGGCTTTTCGGATCGACGCGCAGTACGTTCCCGGTAACGCGATCACAGACATAGAGCAGGCCTTGCTGATCCGAGGCGACGCTCTCGACGATCACCGTTTGGGCTGAACTGTTGGGATCGAGGTCGACCAATACCGACGCTTTGGGAGACTGCGCGCGGGCCGCAGTGGAGATCCAAAGCAAGCAAACAATCGAAAGCATCGTCTTTCTCGACATGATTTTTCCTCCCGTGTAAGCCGCTGATTGGGAGCTTACTTATACTTTTCGGCGAATCCGATACTCGAGCTTGCCCAAATTTTCCCGATTGATTAGCTTCGCATCCGGACAAACGCTGTCCGGATGCGAAGAGTCCGGGATCAGAAAAGGAACGACGGGCGGCTTTTTTGCGCTTGCCAGACCACGGACCGGCGACAAGATTAATCTTTCACTCCGTAGGTGCTGTAAAGCTGGTCGATAAAGCCGCTCTCATCGAGTTCTTTCATCAGCTTTCCATCGATCAAGTTTTCCGTCTTCAGTCCTGCCACGGCGGGATTTTGCAGCTTCATCAAGCGCTGGACGTTGCGCAGACCTTCGAGGGAGGGAAAAGGTTTTCGGTCCGTGGCTTGAAGCAGATCCTCATAACCTCGCGCCGCAAGCGCAGGGTCGCTAATTTTCAGGCGTCTCGTGATGGTCTCTAAAACCGAAGATTTCATCTTGGGGCTGAGCGCGTAAGCTACCCCTTCCAACCACGCTTTCAATGTATTTCTGGCGGCATCGGTTTGCTGTTGAAGATAGCTTGCCCTGGCGATGATGCCATTGCTGACAAAGGGGATGTTGGTCTTGGAGAGCTCCACCAGGATCGGAAAACCGCGTTGCTTGAGGCTGTTGCTGAAAGCGCTATCGACCACCGTAGCATCGACGGTCCCCTTCTCGAGCGCTTGAATCAGCATCGTCTGATCGCCGGCCGCGACAATCTGTACGGCGTCACGCCGCGGATCTAACCCCAGGTGTTCGAGCCCGAGCATCGCCCCCATCCAGATCGTTCCACCAATGACCTGGACGCCGAGACGTTTGCCGCGAAGATCTTGGGCACTCTTAATGCTGGGCCTGACGACCAAGTCGAAGGGAATACGACTGGTGAAGGTGCCGATGACTTTCAAATCCAATCCGCCCGCCGCGGCTCCCAGGGCGGCAGTGCCGCCGCTATTGGCCAGCTGGATTTGGCCCGTGGATAAACTGGCAATCATGACGGGCGAGCCGGGCATATAGACGGGCTGTACCGCGACCCCATACTTGGCAAAAAAACCTTTCTCTTGAGCGATCCAAAGCGGACTCACACGCGCACTGATGTTTGCGTAGCCGATAACGAGTTCCGGGGCCGCTAAAAGTGGAAGTGGCGTGGCCCAAGAAAAGATCAAAAGTGCTAGAGCGCAGAGAATCTTAGTCATTGATTTCATCCAAACCAAAGGCAGGCGCTCTCCCAAAACAAATCATCCAACTCCGTCAGCCAAGAAGAGTTTTATTAATATTTGCGAGGCAATCTAGCGCTCGCAAAGACTGGCTGTCAACAGGAAAGGGCTAGGCAAAACAAGTTGAGTTGCCTGACATAACGTGGCTTCATTCAAATCCGGCTTGAGCCAACTAGGACCAACAAGGGGGTTTTACCATCGACATTGGCAAGACATGGCCTAAGTTGGCCATGTGCGACATAATTTTCAATCCCTCCCCCAATCATAAATCAACTTAGCCTCCTAAGGTAAATAGAAGCGATAATCCGGTAATTCCCTATGGTAAAGCTGTGGATATTTCTTTAAAAAATGAACAGAGATCAATAAGTTCTCTGGCAGGTTCGGAGGGACTGTTTTGGCCCGCCAATTGGGGCGGACTGTTTTGGCCGGAACCAATCCCAGGAAGGAAATTCGATGGCAGAACGGAAGCTTGTCGCGAAGCTCGCCGATATCGGCCACGTGGCCGGCCACGGTGGCGACTGGTTCAAGAAGACTTCGAAACAATGTAACCTTCCGACAATGAATGATGCCAAGATTATGATTAACGACACAGATGAGTCCGGCTTCGATGATCTGATAGTAGAATTCAAAAAGTGGCGCAGTCATGGCCGAAGCCAATACCCTGTAACCCAGCGTTTGGCGGTGACTGGCGCGGTTCAAGATGAATCTTCAGTCGCTTGTCCTGCAGCAAGAGTGAAGGCGGAGGACGAGGTCATGCTCGCCCTCAAAGCCGCAGGCACTGGGACATTTCGCTGGGATATTCGCACTGACACGATCACATGGGACGCTGTGCTGGATCATCTTTTCGGGCTTCAATCGCCAAAAACGTCGCGCTCGCTGGATCAGTTCCTTGCCCTGGTGCATCCCGACGACCGTCTAGAGGTCATGGCTCGATGCGAGCGCTGCTGCTCGGAGGGGGAAGATTTCGATTCGGAGTTCCGTGTTATCTGGCCCGACGGCAAGGTTCGATGGTTTTATGGCCGCGGCAAAACAATCATTGAAGATGGACAGCCTATTTACGTGACCGGCGCCTGCTTCGACATCACCGAGCGCAAGAGCATGGAGTTGCGGCGCGAAGAAGCCCTCAGGGAGAACGACCGTCGCAAAGACCAGTTTCTGGCCCACATGAGCCATGAGATCCGCAGTCCCATGACCAGCATTCTCGCCTACGCCGACATCCTTTTGAGTCAGTTACAGGATGCCGACGATATCCAGTGCGTGAAGATCATCAAGCAAGGGGGCAACCATCTGTTGGAATTGATCGGCGATATCCTGGATCTGTCAAAGATCGGATCCGGGAAACTCAAGATCAACAGGGAAATCGTCTCCCTCCCCACGTTGATTAATGAGGTCCATTCATTGATGGAGGTGCGAGCGAAGGAAAAGAAGCTGCCGCTGATTTTGCATTACGAAGGGGAGATCCCTGAAAGCATCGAAACCGACCGCACGCGTTTGCGGCAGATCCTGTTCAATCTTGTTAGTAATGCCATCAAGTTTACCGCGGAAGGCAAGGTCGAGATTATTGCCAGATTTCTTCCCAACGACTCTGCGCTCGAGGTCGAAGTGGCGGATACCGGGATCGGCATCTCAAGCGAGCAACAGGGGAAGCTGTTTCAGCCTTTTGTGCAAGCGGACAGTGCTGCGACCCGGGGACAAGATGGCACCGGTTTGGGACTGGCGATTACGAAGCAGTTGGTAAGCATGTTGGGAGGAGAGATCTCTTTTGAAAGTGTGCCAAACGGTGGCAGCACTTTTCGCATAAGAATGCCGATCGCTTGCCCGCGGATTACAACTGCAGGAACAAGCAATGGCGTGAACTGTGCCGCGGCGAGACGGAAAAGCAAAATCCTTCTGGTGGATGACAATCAGATGGTTTGCAAAGCCATCGGGCGCTTGTTGGAAATATCCGGTCATGAAGTCGCTGTGGCCTTCGACGGTCAATCTGCTCTGGAAAAAGCGCGCGAATTTCAAGCCGACGTGGTGGTTTTAGATCTTGAGTTACCCGATATGGGTGGTTACGAGTTATTAGAGCAGTTAAAGAAGCTGAAAACTCTTGCGAATACGAAATCAATAGCGCTCACGGGCTACGGCGAAGAATTTCGCCACCATAAAGGAGTAGAATTTGACCACTTTCTGACCAAGCCGGCAGATGCCAAAGTCTTAGAGAATTTGTTACTCGTTTAGCAGGCTCCGCTCCACAGAAACAGTTCAAAGCGTTCCAGCGGTTCAAATAGTTCAAAAGGTTCGCACCAAGAAGCCGCCGTTCCCTCCTGGACACCGGAACAAAAATAAGTCTATAAGGCATTTAGAATCCAAAATCAGGGCACACTCGATGGCAATTCCAACCGCCATTTGAATACTGTTCACGGAACAGCAGATAAGCTGATTTGGAGTGGGCGCTGTTCTCCGACATGATGGGTACGATTTCTTTTCGGGTCTTTTTTCTTCTAACGCTTTGTTCTTGTTCGTCGCCATTCATTTTTTTCCCGACGGTCAGAGACGACAAACTTGAAAGTTTTGTGGTTGAAGAGGCGTCGAAAATCCTGGAGGTTTCCGGGAATGCTCATGCGGCGGGTCGCTATGAATTCCGCCTGGTTAAATTTCCCCGGAAGGACATTTTGGGCCTAAGTCTAGGCAACCATCGGATTTTTATGAGCTACGAGCTCAGTCGGCTGGCCTACGAGGAGAAATATTATCGTTGGTTGTTGAGGCATGCCCTCGCCCATGAAATAGCGCATGATGTGCTGGGGCATCAGAGCAGTAAACATGAGGCTAGTCTGAGCTCAGTGTCGGCTTCCTCGAGCCGTATAACCACATCGGACTTAGGTCTGCCCGGTAATATTTCATTTCGCAATTACTCACGGACTTTCGAATTGGCGGCGGATCAAAAAGCAATTGAGTATTGGCAGAAAATCGGCTGGGATTGCCGCATCTGGATCAACATATTCAGAAACTTCCTCGCCCAAGGTTATTTCGGCGACGCGGATCATCCTACTAAGGAAAGACTGAGCCTAGCTATCGAGACGTGCCGTTCGGAACCTCCATAAAAACATCCACACCTCTACACTTCCACCTCGTAAAGTCTTGCGAAAAACTGTTTCCGTTCTCCTCAGCCATTTGGAAGCCGCGAATCAGGGAACACCCGATAGCAGATTGCCGCCCTTTTTCACATAGGTTGCACTGGAATCATCCGTCTTTCGGTGATATTCAAAGGTGCGGCAGGAAAGCGAAAATCCGCACAGGATTCGTCACAATCATCGCTATTTTTTTACGTAATCCGCAGGGGGGAACATGGAAACCGTTCTTAGGAAGTCCCTGATATGGGTGCTCGTTGGGTTCCTTGCATTACCCGGGGCGCCGCTCAGCGCCGCTGAGAGTGCGCAACAAACCATTAAGCCCGAGGAAATCGAGCAGCTTGTCGCGCCCATCGCGCTCTATCCCGACTCGCTGCTTTCCCAGATATTCATGGCGTCCACCTATCCCCTGGAAGTGGTGGAGGCGAGTCGCTGGGCAAAACAGAACCAGAATCTGAAAGGCGATGCTCTAGCCCAGGCGCTGGAGAAACAAGACTGGGACCCCAGCGTGCGGTCGCTCGTAAACTTCCCCGATGTGCTGTCCAAAATGAGCGATAAGCTCGATTGGACCCAGAAATTGGGCGACGCATTTCTTTCCCAGCAGAAAGAGGTCATGGATGCCGTTCAGAGGCTTCGTGCCAAGGCGGAAGCAGCCGGTAATCTGAAAACGACAGAGCAACAGAAAGTCATCGTCGAGGAGAAGGTCATTAAAATCGAGCCTGCCAGTCCGCAGGTCGTGTATGTCCCGACCTATAATCCGACAGTGGTTTACGGAGCGTGGCCGTATCCGGCCTACCCGCCCTATCCCTGGTATCCGCCCGGGTACGTGTTCGGCTCTATGTTCGCCTTTGGGGCAGGTGTGGCGCTCGGCGCTGCGTGGGGATACGCGTGGGGAGGCGCCAACTGGCGCGGCGGGAATGTCGACGTCGACATCAACCGAAACACCAATTTTAATAGCACTATCAACCGCAACAACTTTAGCCAGAAAGTTGGCCAGGGCGGTCAGGGGCAGTGGCAGCATGACCCAAGCCACCGCAAGGGCGTCGGGTACAGAGATAACAACACGGCGCAGAAGTTCAACCGAGGAACGGATGCCCAAGCGGCCAAGGCGCGCGAAGATTTTCGCGGTC
>JAHKKJ010000595.1 GCA_020027655.1 Deltaproteobacteria bacterium
TACGAGTGGCCGGGCAACATCAGGGAGCTGCAGAATGTTATCGAGAGAGCGGCCGTGGTTTCAATTGGACGGCGGTTCCAACTTCCGGAAGGGTGGGCATCCTCTGCGGGTTGGAAACCCTCGACTGTGGCATCAATGCCCGCAATCGGCGACAAAGAACTTTACGATAATAACCGTCGGGTGGAAGAGAGATCTCTGGATAAAGTTGGCAGGAATTACATTCTGCAAATTTTGCAGCAAACCGGATGGCGGGTTGAGGGGCCAAAAGGAGCGGCGAGGATTCTTGGTCTGAATCCCAGCACCCTGCGTTCACGCATGTTAAAACTTGGCATCCGCCGTCCGTTTCGGTCAAAGGCCGAGCTGCAAGACTAACTAACAGACAACGACGTGCGAGATAAATATTAACAGGAGATCAAAATGACGAAACTCAACCGAAGGTTAGAAATGATTGCCGTGATCGTTGCGGTGCCGGTCATGGTCGCTTGTAGCTTGATGGCTCCCAAGGAAACACGGCAATGGCAGCCGACTTCTGTGACCGACTTCAAGAGCGTTGCTGGAAAATGGCAAGGACTTTTGGTTCGAAATCCCCGGACCCGAGACGACGACTGGGTAACTCTCGTCATCGGTGAAGCGGGAGCATACGAATTCGCCAGCTATCGGATGATCGGTGTGTTCGCTGGGAAAGGCAAGTTAGTTTTAACCGACGGCAAGCTCAGCGCGAAATCCGATAAGGGCGGCCAGATGACACTGCAGCTTTTTGCGGATTCCGGAAGTCCCGAACGCATGCTTAGAGCTGAAGCTAAAGACAGTGAAGGGTTCCACTATTGGGCCGATCTCAAACGAGAACTGGAGACGGCTTCTCCTCGCCGCCAAAATAATCCTTGATCTCCGGATCTGGAGCGGCCGGAAAATTCTTCCGCTGCCAATCAATCGGGCCCTGGGAAATATCGCTGCCGGTACCAACGCGGCAGATAAAGTTTGCTAGCCAAATCTCGCCCCAGCCGCTCCTAAGATATTTAGAACCCCAAAATAAGGGAATGCCCGATAGCGGAGCGTAGATCGCTCAAATACGCTGGCGTAAGACTTCACAAGAGGAGGTACTCATGCCTTTATCCAAACGGCTTGCAGCAGAGTTTATTGGAACCCTTTGGTTGGTGCTCGGGGGGTGCGGAAGCGCGGTATTGGCAGCGGCGTTTCCCAATGTTGGAATCGGCCTGCACGGCGTCTCTGTTGCCTTCGGTTTGACTGTCCTAACCATGGCGTACGCTGTCGGCCACATCTCCGGTTGCCATCTCAACCCGGCCGTTTCCTTCGGCTTGTGGGCGGGTAAGCGCTTTCCCACTGCCGATTTAATTCCGTACGTTATAGCGCAAGTCCTCGGCGCGATTGCGGGCGCGTTTGTGATCTACCTCATCGCCACGGGCAAAGCGGGGTTTGATGTCGTTCAAAGCGGGTTTGCCGCCAACGGCTATGAAGCCCATTCTCCGGGTGGTTATTCTCTTTTTGCCGCGCTCGTTTGCGAGATTGTGATGACCTATATGTTTCTCATTGTTATCTTGGGTGCCACCCACGGGCGAGCGCCTGTGGGGTTTGCCGGTATCGCTATCGGTCTTGCCTTGACCCTCATCCATTTGATTAGCATCCCCGTGACCAATACCTCCGTCAATCCGGCCAGAAGTACCGGTCCAGCAATCTTTGTCGGAGGCTGGGCACTCTCTCAGCTTTGGCTCTTCTGGTTGGCGCCAATCATCGGTGCCATTCTTGCCGGATTGACCTACCTGTGGCTCGGTGAGGAAGATCCATCAAGGAGAATCCCGGTGGAGGGCGACCGACCACGGAGATAAGAGCTTTGCTAAACGGAGATGACCGCTCTGTTTTTGGACGAACGGAGAGAGGTTTGAAAATGATTAAGAAAATTCCGTCATGCTGAGATCTCGAAGCATGCGGTAGCTTTCTTCAGTAGCCTGCTAAGGTATTTAGAACCCCAAAATACGGGTCATCCCGATGGAGCGGATAGAACCGCTGGGATACGACTCTCGATAGTCAGAGATGGCATCATCGCATTAGCAGCTCTAAGCGGCGCCAAAAACAGAAAGGAGGTATTTATGCCGACGAAGGCAGATTTCACGGCGGAGGAGTGGAATCAGATCCAGCGCGCGCCTTTCATGGCGGGTCTGGCTGTAGTTGCGGCCAGTCCAAGTGGCCCGTTCGGGTTGGTAAAGGAAATGTTCGCGGTAGGGAAAATGCTCGGTGAGGTCAAGACGCAAGGATCATCCAACGAGTTAATCAAGGCGCTGGTGGCTGATATCGAGGCGGGAGCCAGAGACCTAAACGCTCCGGCAGAGCTGAAAGGCAAGACGCCGGACCAGGTCAAGAGCTATGCGATCGAGAGCTTGCAACAGGTGGCTGCGCTTATCGAGAAGAAGACTAAGGCCGACGAGGCTCAGGGATTCAAGCAGTGGCTTGTCTCTGTGAGCCAGAAGGTCGCCGAGGCCGCCAAGGAGGGTGGATTCCTTGGCTTTGGCGGCACGCAAGTAAGCGAGCAAGAAGCCGCGACGATCAAAGAGTTGTCAACCGCCCTGGGGGTTAAGGTCTAGATTCGGTAAAGCGTAACCTGTAGCGCGGGACGCCCCACGGCGAATACGGCTCGAGGACTCGGCGGGTGTTCCGATAAAGAGTCCTGTCGTACACGGCGCGACCACAAAGGCGCGCCAGAAGGGAGATTGTTATGGCAGTCAACCTAGTTGAACTGGCGAAAGGGTATCTCACGCCGGACATCGTTCAGAAGGCGGCGACCTTTGTTGGCGAGTCCGAGTCGGTGACGCAAAAGGCTATGAACGGCATCGTTCCGACCTTGATCGCGGCTCTCGCTAATCAGGCCTCGACAAGCGGCGGCGCTGAGAAACTCAGTCGGATGCTCGACACGGGCAAGTACGATGGTAGCGCGCTCAACAAGCTGGGCAGTCTGTTCTCCGGCGGCGAAACTACGCAGAAGGCGATCACCGAGGGTAAGGATGTCCTGAGCTCGCTTTTAGGCAACAAGACCGAAGGCCTCGTGGATCAGATCGCGCGCTACGCCGATGTCCGAGCCGGCTCAGCCTCATCCTTATTGGCTCTGGCGGTGCCACTGATCATGAACCTTCTCGGCCGCCAGCGCGCCACCATCGGCCAAAGCCCGGCAGCATTGGCCTCTCTGCTCGGCGAGCAGAAGAGCTTCCTGGCCAGCCTGTTGCCAACGGGAATCGCTTCCTTTCTCGGGTGGTCGGGCTATGAACGTGCTCGCCAGCCGGAACCGGCCTATGTCGAACCCAAGCGCGAGACTCCGAGCTGGTTTATGCCGCTGCTTATTCTCAGCGGTATCGTCCTAGTGGCTCTGGCGTGGCTGTTGAGCCGGCCCACGCCGACTCCCGAAATCACGGTGGCGACGCGGCCCGCCGCAAAAATGACCGATCTCCAGTTGCCGGGCGGGATGAAGATCTCGGTTCCCGAAGGCTCCTTCAACTACAGCCTGCACCAGTGGCTGGCGGGCACAAGCGATACCACGGTGCCGAAACGGTTCGTCTTCGACAATCTCAACTTCGAGACCGGCTCGACAATGCTCA
>JAHKKJ010000596.1 GCA_020027655.1 Deltaproteobacteria bacterium
AATCTCAGGCCGAATTTGGCTTTTTCCCGCTACAAAGCTTTGTTGCCTTCTCCCGTAAATTATACGTTTCGCAACTGCCGCGTGCGTGATAGATATCCTCAAGAACGAGGTGGGCAATGAAGAAAGCTGCTGTCGTATCAATCCTGGTCGTCGTGGTTCAGCTTGCTGTTGGAGTGATCGCCCAGGCCCAGCAGCCGAAGAAAATCCCTCTGATAGGGTATCTATCGCCGTCCGATCCAGCTAGCGACTCCACCCATGCCGAGGGAATTCGGCTGGCTCTTCGCGAGCGTGGCTACATAGAAGGACAGAACATCGCCACCGAGTACCGATATGCTGAGGGAAAGCTCGATCGGGCCCCCGAGCTTGCGGCCGAGCTGGTGCGCCTCAAAGTTGATATTATCGTGGCAAGGGGGGACCCGGGGATCCGGGCGGCCAAGAATGCGACCAAGACGATTCCCATCGTTATGGCGGGCCAAGGGTCCGATCCTGTCGAGGCTGGCTTCGTTGAAAACCTCGCCCGACCGGGCGCCAACGTCACCGGCCTTACAAACCTTACCAGAGAACTGGGCGGGAAGCGGTTGGAGCTGCTCAAAGAATCCGTTCCCAAATTTGCCCGTGTCGCGGTTTCTCTACGCTTCGGGCTCTTCGTCCAGCGTACTCGAGCTGAAAGAGGTTCTCCCAGCCGCGGCGCGCGCGCTGGGGTTGACGGTTCGGTCTTGGGAGGTACGAGATGCGGACGGTTTCGACAGAGTATTTGCTGCGCTAAATAAAGACCGCCCGGATGGACTCTACGTGCTCGCGAGCACCTTAATGTATGTTAACGAAAAACGGACCGTCGGCTTTGCGTTAAAGAATCGGTTACCGTCGATGTACAACAGACGGGAAGCTGTGGATGCCGGCGGGCTCATGTCCTACGGTGCGGACCTCTCGGACAGCTACCGGCGCGTAGCCTATTACGTGGACAGGATACTGAAGGGAGCCAAGCCTGCCGATCTGCCGGTGGAGCAGCCGACGAAGTTCGAGTTGGTGTTCAATCTGAAAACGGCCAAGCAGATCGGTCTGACCATTCCGCAATCTATGCTGTATAGAGCGGATAAAGTGATTAAGTGATTGCGATTCTTAAGAATCTTAATGAAATGACCTGGTAGGCGCAAGAACCACCCTTGAACCTCGGTGTGTCCTAATAACTTCGACGTGTTAGACTGTGGTCTGTGGCGTACAGCGTTCGGTTTGCGGAGTCGGGGGAGGAGCACTTCGCACAGCTTACCGCTCGACAGCAAGCGATTGTGCTTGATGCTGTAAAAGTGCAACTGAGCTACGCGCCCTTACGAGAGACACGAAACAGAAAGCCACTGCGCCCCAATCCTTTGGCTCCCTGGGAATTGCGAGTGGGCTCTCTACGGGTGTTCTACGAAGTGGATGCGCTGGAACCAGATCTTGTAAACGTCCTCGCGATCGGAGTCAAAAAAGGGAATCGGCTTATCGTTGCAGGCAAGGAGATACACATATGAAGGCCATGAGGCTACCGAAAGAGCTACAGTCATTCCTGGAGGTTGCTGAAACCGCAGAGCAAGAGATGCTCGTCTTTACTAAGAAAAAGCGGCCAGTCGCTGCTCTGGTCTCTCTCAGAAAGGTAGACCGGGAGTCGCTAGCTCTGAGTACCAATCCGCAGTTCTTGAGAATTATTGAAACAGCGAGGAACGAAGTTCGCGCAGGAAAGACGACTTCGCTGGAAACATTAGAGAGAAAGTTTGGCGTGACAGCGCCTAACAAAAGGATGGGGCGAACGCGGAAAACCCGTCACTCATAATGAGCGATGGGTGGCGTTGACGATCGGAAGCTGTGAAGCTTGTTAATCTTTAGCATTAGGCAGGGGCTCGTAGTTAACCAGTCCTCGGACACGCCTCTCTCGCACCCACTGAGCTATCAGGTCACGGAGAATTTCTTCAGCGTGGGCGGTGGATGAAATCTTAGAGGGATCTATAAGCATAAGTAGCTTGCTTCCCTTCTGCACGAATTTGGCATCGATTCTTCTCACAATTCATCTACATCCCGAACTATGCGAGCAGCTTTTGCAAGACTTCGGTTACGCGGGTCGGCGGCGGCGAGGGGCTAGACACGAGTTCGTGGAGGGTAGGCAGTGCGTCTCCCCACAGCAGCGACACAGGCGGACGGAGGCTTTCTTTTATTTCGCCGGGTTCCGGTAGCCGGTTTTCCACGGCCAGGGCCCTTCCAGCCCAGAGCGTGGCTTCTCGCAGTGCCTCGTGGGCTTCTTCGCTAAGACCTCCGCCTTCAAGCAAGTCCGCCATCTTGAGTTTCCGAGAAGCCTGCTGTCGATGCGCCAGAGCTTTTTGCCGCTCCTCCTCTGAAAGCGCCACGGCTCCGTTCCCGTTTTCGGCTGCAGGGGAAAGGCTCCGAATGGCTCGAGTTGAGGGCGCGATCAGGCCCGCCTCAGCCATTCTCCGAAGCGCCTCGTCCGTGGCTCTGTCGATGACCTCGATCTTAACCGGCGCCAGCGGGTCCCACTTCCCCTCCCCGAAAAGCTCCTGATGAAGAGGCGCAAGCCTTTCACGCCAGAGCGCTGCATCTCGCTCCACCACGACGAACAGGACTGAGTGAGCCCCCTCGAGTGGATAGGTTTCCTCGCAGCGGATGAGCGCGCCGGCCAGTTTTTCCCGGGCAGCTTGAGCGAATGCCAGAGAGCGATCCACGGGCAAGGGCTTGGGTTCTTCAGACTGCGGGCCGTCGACCGACGGTCCCAGCAGTTGTTGGAGCCGTGACAGAAACGTTTGCCGCCCGCTGGTGAGCGCCAACTTCTTCAGATCGCCGCGGAGGTCGAGGACGCCTTCAGCCAGAGCCTGTTTTGTTTTGAGCGTTCCGATCATCTTCTGCTCGATGGTCCCTTCCGAAACCAGATGAATGACTGTGACCGGCCTTGTCTGGTGCTTGCGCCAGGCTCGGGAGATCCGCTGCTCCAGCCGCGCCGGGTTCCAAGGGAGATCGCAGTTGATGACCACGCTGGCGCTTTGAAGGTTAAGGCCTGTGCTGCCGGAATCGGTGCTCAGGAAAGCCCGGCAGCCCGGCTCGTTTTTGAAGCGCTGGATCTCAGCACGCCGGCGCAGTTGTGGCACCGACCCGGTGTGGAGGGCGAAGCCTAGGCGCAAGCGCTTGCAGAGGCCCTGGACCAGCTCGAGCATGCGCTCCCACTCCGAGAAGACAAGTACCTTGACGTCGCTGTTCTCGCGGCACTCTTCGAGGACCTTTTCCAATTCCGCCAGCTTGGGACAAGCGCGCTCCTTGGGGTCGAGGATGTAATTGGTGTCGCACACCATGCGCATCATGGCGAGCTCCCGGAGCAGCTTCTCCGATTCCTGCTGGGTCAGCGGCCGCCGCTTGGCGATGCTCGCGAGGCGCGCCACCTGAGCCTCGTGGTCCAGGTAGCGGTTTTTTTGTTCGCCGCTAAGGGGAACGAGGAATGTTTGGTCCGTTCGATCCGGCAGTTCCGTTTCCACATCCGAGTCAGGCGCGCATGGCATCTACATCAATGGCACCGACGCCATCACCGGTAATGTGACCATCGATGTCTCCGGCGC
>JAHKKJ010000597.1 GCA_020027655.1 Deltaproteobacteria bacterium
AGATTCACATCTCTTCCATCGTTTTTGAAAAACCTTACCTCTCGGTGGTGCGCACGAGTAAAAAATGGCTCATGCTTCCCGGCTTGACGCAAACGGAAGGCGGCGGGAAGAACACTGGAGCGGGGCGTTCCCATGCTCCCACGGTGACGATTTCCAAGGTCGCGCTTCAGGATGGAGTCCTGGAGCTTTTCGACACTACCGTGAGCCGCCCGCCGCTCAAGACCCGGATTGAGCGACTCGATGGCGTCATCCACGACATAGAAGCTCCGTGGTTAAAGAGTAAAACTCGTTTCGAGCTGGCAGCGATCGTGAAGGGAATCAGACGCGACGGCAAGGGAAAACTTTCCGGCTGGGTCAGCCCCGCGCGCCGAAATTCTTCATCACAAATTACCCTTGAGGGAGTGGATCTGGTTAGCCTTCAACCCTATCTCGTCAAGGTGGGCGAGGCACACGTGCGGCAAGGAACTTTGGACTTACGCCTTAACTCTGAGGTTCAGGCGGACATCTTGGACGGGAAAGGCAAGATCATCATCAGAGACCTCGAGCTAGCACCATCGCGTGGGTTCCTGGAGACCTTCATGGGAATACCCCGCGGCGCGGTCATCAATTTCCTTAAGAACCACGACAATGCCATCGACGTCGACTTTATCCTAGCCGGTGACGTGGGCAATCCCAGCTTTTCGATCAACGAAGCCATCGCTACGCGGGTTGCGATGGGGATGGCCGCACAGCTCGGAGTAAGCTTTAGAGATATGGCAGAGAATTTCGGAACCCTGGGCCGACGAAGCGTAGAAGGAGCCAGCGGAGTAGCCAGAGGTATCGGCTCGGTTGTCAGGGGTCTCTTCGGCGGCACCAATAAATAATTGATCACCCTTCTCTCCTCCGTCGCAGACTGTGACACAATAACGGAAATGACGCATCTGTCGACCTTTCATGTCATTTCGAGCGCAGCGGCAATGCTCAGGATAGACTCCGCGAGAAATCCTTGTTTCGACCGAAGGGAGAAATCTGTCCTAGATCCCTCGCATTCGCTCGGGATGACAACCGGTCTGGAACATTACGACACAGTCTCTCGCCGGAGAGGACGGAGAGGCCTTGGAAAACTCTTCTATTATTTTTGCTGCCTCAAATAATCCGTGCACTTCTTAGTATTTGGACTTGACGGTTGAGAGCGTTCTCGAATAGATTCCAGAAAGCTCAGATGTCAATCAGTCCGGGATGACCGGCGTGATTGAGAAATTCTGAAGGAGAAAACAAATGGCCAAATTTCGGATTCAGTCCCACGGGCGTTTGCAAGAATGGGTGGCGGAAGAAAAAGGCTACTTCAAGGATGAAGGGTTGGACTACGAGTTTCTCGTGAAGCCCATCGCAACCTGGTCGAGCGACATCGAGTCCACCGAATCGGCTCCAGCGGAGGTACAGCGCGGCGCCTTCGAGTCCATCGAAGATGGCAGAGGATGCGATCTTAGCTTGGCCTGTCATTGGACGGTTAACATGGCGGCCTCCGCGGGTCACGGCAAGATGTACACCAAAGCCTATTCCGTTACGCCGTCGGGTATTTATGTTGCTCCCGAGTCGCAGATCAAGAAGCCTCGAGATCTGGCGCAGGTGCCGGTGACGGTGGGCTATCACTCCGGCAGCCATTTTTCCACTCTGCAAAATTTGGAAAAATTTCTTGATCGCGACGAGATCAAGCTGCACTTTGCCGGTTTGCTTTTGGATCGGTTGGCGCTGCTGGTAGATCGGAGAGTTCCGGCTGTGAGCCTCTTTGGGGCGCCTTCCTACGTCGTGGAACAGTTGGGCTTTCGCAAGGTAGTAGATACCACGTTCATGGTCGGCCATCTGGTCTCCGGCGACGTCAACACGGAAGACGTGGATCGTTATTTCAAAGCCTTGCGCCGCGCCCAGCAGGACATCGATATGGAACCCGAGATCTATAAGCACTATTTTCTCAAGGAGCTACCGGAGAGATATCACGGGGTGGTCGACATCCGAGCCTTCGGCCCGGGCGAGCGGCTGGTATTTGAACCTTATCCGCAAGCGATCTTTGAACGAACGCGCAATTGGATCGAGTCGTGGAATTTGTTTCCGGCTGATCAGGTTGGCAGCGCCGGCTACGAAGCGTCGGTGATTTAGTCCTCGCTACAAGACTCTCAGTCAGCAGCGCCTTTTTTGACCTCCGTATCACCGCGCGCTTCTGCCGCTTCCGTGGGCGCGCTAACTCTATGCAGGACCTGTCGCATCTGCCGGGGTAAATGGCAAAAATGCAATGGTTAAACCCCGGTTCCGGCGCGCAATTGGTTTGTGAAAGAACGCCAGGGACCGACTAGACTCAGGGTGATCTCATCTGATAGAGGGTAAGACCAAAGGTGGATATGCCAAGGGTTCTGGTTGTTGAAAAAACGGGTCACATTCAAGCGCTGCTCAGAGAGCGGTTTTCAGGAGACCGGATCTCGCTGGATGCCCTGCCCTTCGTTGCTGGCGCCTTAGAAAAGATTAAGACGCAGGGATACGACGTTCTCATCTGGGATGCCGTTGCGTCGAAAACGGAACAATCTAAAGGCCTTGAGCTGCTTGATCTGCTGACAAAGGACTCAAACAAAACCTACATTATTGTTGTGGCGGACCAGGCGGGCGGACCCTTTCCGCTGGATCGCCTCAAAGCGTACGCCCATCGCACTCTTACGCGGCCTGTGAATGAAGATGAGGTGTGCGCGCTTGTCACCCAAGCTTTGCATCAGCAAGCTTTAAGGGACGGCGCCGGGATCCACCGTGAGATGCCAGTTCCGCTGGAATTCGAGGGCATGCTGGGTGTCAGTTTACCCATGCAGGAGGTCTTTCAAAGAATTCTTGAGGCTGCTTCAGAGGACATATCCGTATTGATCACCGGTGAAACGGGCACGGGTAAGGACATGGTCGCGTCAGCTATTCATAAGAAAAGCAGGCGAAGAAATGGCCCCTACATCGTGGTCAATACGGGTGCGATATCATCCGAATTGATCGCCAGCGAGCTTTTTGGCCACGAAAAGGGCGCCTACACGGGCGCCGTTGAGGCCACCAAGGGCCGTTTTGAGGAAGCCCATGGCGGCACCATCTTCCTCGATGAAATCAGCACCATCAATGAGAAGGCGCAAGTGAGTCTCCTGCGAGTTCTAGAAACCAAAACCTTTCGCCGGGTCGGTGGAGAGAGAGACATCTGTGCCAACGTCCGGGTCATATCGGCGACCAATGAAAATCTGGAAGAAGCGGTTCAGCGGAAAAGATTCAGGGAGGACCTTTTTTATCGTCTTGACGTTTTCCACATTCATGTGCCGGCGCTTCGGGAGCGTCCGGGAGGCGTCAGCCTCCTGACCAATCATTTTGTGCCTCATTTCAACGCTGTGTATAAGAAGCAAGTGCGTGCTGTCGCTCCGGAAGCCTGGCACTGTCTCAGGAGTTACTCCTGGCCGGGCAACGTTCGGGAGTTGAAGAACGTCATTCAACGCGCGGTGCTTATGGCCAAGGGGGGAGAGTTGACGGCTGATCTTCTCCCCCTGAGAATCAGAGCCGCCGCGGAAGCTAATGCCTCGGTCCAGCATTTTCCGATTCATGC
>JAHKKJ010000598.1 GCA_020027655.1 Deltaproteobacteria bacterium
AAGCTTGATTTTTGCCGGGATCTTCTCGTCGAGATCGATCTCCTGTCCCGATTCTGGTCTATTAGTAGGTCGCACGGTGCCGACTATGTATTCTTTTTGGGTTTCAGGCATAACTGTTTCTCCCTTCTCTTACCTAGCCAAGTTAATCTACGGAACTTACTCTCTGTCAAGCCGCTAGCCGAGACTATGCACTGGAAGCGACGATCAAGGGGCGAGCCCTCCGGAGCGAAGGCAATGGGCCTCTGTCTTGAGGCGGCCTGCAAGCCTAAATTCTGGAGCGGATACCTAGGAAACCATTTCGAGCGCACGGCCAAGCACCCCAATAGTCATTGAAGCTTTCGTCTCTGTGCCTTCGCTCCTCCGAGCTCACCCCTTGATCGACACTATGTCGTGGTTTCACCTCGGAGCAATCTGGGCTAGTCAGGCTAGTCCTCCGGCGCGCCGCCCGACCTGGCCAAGTCTTCCATCTTGACTTTGTCCACATTGAGCTTGGCGGCAGCTTTTGTCATGCGATCCAGGACTTCGTCGAAGCTCAGCGGCGCGGCGTCCTTGGGACGGAACCGAATCGGGTTGATGCGGGCAACGACGAAGCTCTTGAGATAGGGACTGGTAAGGCCCTTGGATTTCAGAGCTTCGACTTTTTCGACGACAAGATCGTCTAGCTCCATAACAGTTTTGGCGCGATCTTGTCGAATGCCTAGCGCAGCTTGAAGGGGCTTCTTGAGAAACTCGTCGGCGCGTCTCAAGATGGGGTGGTAAGCGCCGCCGCTAAAGCGCGGCCGCTCGAGATAACACAGGCCAAGGGTGATGAGAGCCGCTTCTTCGAATTCCAAAGCATAAGTTTCTTCCGTGGCATCGTCCAATGTGGCCAGCTCTTGGTACATCTTGATCACTTCCAACGCCCGCTCGCGAAGGTTGTGCGCTTTCTCGGTATTGAGTGCGAGGATCTGGTAAGCGGCGGAAGTCTCCGGCACGACGATCCCAACGATGCTCTTGGCCCCCAAGGTGCGCATGGCCGACAAACGGTGGTTGCCGTTGGGTGTCCAATAGCGCGTTTCACTGTCTTTGCTCTCCTTACGCACGATGATGACAGGGTCGAGAAAGCGGCCCAGCTTGGCAATGACGGATTCGAGCTTGCGCGCGTGACTGTCCGAGAGATTTCGTTGATAAGGGGTAGGCTCGACTTTTTCGATAGGAAGCGCCGCCATGACCAGCCAGTGACCGCCGAAGGGCTCGCGATAAGACGCCAGAACTTTACCGCCGTCTTTTTCGATCGCCTCTTGCAGTTCGCCGACGTTGCTCGGTGTGCCAGTGGTCAAGAGTTCTCTTGCTTCGAGTCCGATCGACTTGCCGGCAAGTTTTCGACGCTTTCGTGGCCCTCCCGACTTTTTCGTCGCTTTTTTCTCAGCCATAAAGGTGTGTGCCTGTTGTGTCTCCTTAACATAGCGCCAGTCACTGTTCCAAGCGCCGCATGTTGGGCGAGAACATCGCAACCCCCAAAGCCATGACGGCGACGAAGGCGCCGCCCGCCACAACGGCTGTGGGTGCTCCGGCATATTCGGCAATGGCTCCCGCGATCAGCCCGCCTAGCGGCATGAGATCCCAGGTAAGGCCGTAGATGCTCATCACTCGCCCGCGCAATTGATCCGGCAGGTTAACTTGCAGGATCGCGTTGATCATCGTGATGTAAAACTGACTGGCGATACCGAGGGCGCAGGCCAGGATCAGCGAGAGGGGATACGACTTCGAGAGGGCAAAGATAATGAGCAATAGTCCGAAAATAATGGCGCCGCCGATGACTTGCCGCCCTTTCCCGCCTGAGTGAGAAAAATAGGCGACGGCGAACACCCCCAAGAGCGCTCCCAAGCCGCCGGCGCTTTGCAAAAAGCCAAAGCCTTGAGAGCCGACATTAAGTACGTCACGCGCAAAGACCGGCATCAGAATTAAATAAGACATGCCAAAGATGCTGTTGAAGAAGGTCATACCGATAAAAGTGTAATAGAGCTCGTTCTTTCGAATGAAGTTCAGCCCATCCATCATGTGCTGCAATAGGCCGCCGCTAGAGACCGCCGTGGGCTGATGCTCGAAACGAATACCGAGCCACAAGCAAACCGCGCTAAGCGACGCAAAGAAACAGAAATAAAAGGTCGGGCCGATACCGACGAGGTAGATGAGCACTCCGGCGACAGCGGGGCCCACGAGCCGGTTTAATTGCCAGATCGTACCCCCGACGGCCACGGCGTTGGGAATATCTTCCTTGGGCACCATCTGTGGCAGCAGGGCCATACGGCTGGGCCGGTCGAAGGCTCTGATGCAGCCCGACAAAAAAGCCAGCGTCATGACATGCCACAATGCGACCCATTGGATGACCACCAGAGTGGCGAGAATAAAGAAGATCGAAGCCGAACCGAGTTGGGAAAAAATCATGATGCGTCTTCGGTCGGCGCGATCCGCAATGACGCCGCCAAGGAGCGTCAATGTGATCGTTGGGATGGCAAAGGCGAGTCCGGTCAATCCTAGCAGCAATGGTGAGTTGGTGAGTTCCAACACTAGCCAACTCTGGGCGATCCCCTCCATATTTTGCGCCAGCACGGAAGAGAGTTGTCCGAGCCAGTAGAGGCGGTAGTTGCGGTGACGCAGCGCGCTTAAGGCTTCGACGATTCGATGGGACCCAGTGGTCGCCTGTGCTGTGGCTTTTGACATGACAAGTAAAAGTATCTGAGAACGTTCCGCCATTTTTCATAAAACCCTTCCTCCTGTCAAAGACAACGTGCGAGAGTGTTGAGGAAATGGCTGCTACCTTTTATCATTGGCGGACATCCAAAGAGAGGAGTGTTACAACATGGCACAATACGATTACGACCTCTTTACCATCGGCGCGGGTTCCGCCGGCGTGCGCGCCAGCCGCATGTCCGCTTCCTATGGCGCCAAGGTTGCGGTGGCGGAAGAGCGGTATCTGGGAGGCACCTGTGTCAACGTGGGCTGCATCCCCAAGAAGCTTTTGGTTTACGCTGCGCATTTCAGCGAGGACTTCGAAGACGCGGCGGGTTTTGGCTGGACGGTGGGCGAACGGCATATCGATTGGGCGAAACTGATCGCGAACAAGAACACAGAGATTGGCCGCCTCAACCACGTCTACCGAAAGTTGCTAGAAGATTCCGGTGTCACGATCATCGACTCACGGGCGGAAATTTCCGACCCTCATACCGTTCTCGTTGACGGGAAGAAGATCACGGCAAAATATATCCTCGTTGCCGTGGGTGGTTGGCCCATAGTGCCGAAGCTCCCCGGATCGGAGCACGCGATCACTTCGAATGAGGCATTCTACCTGCCGACTTTGCCGAAAAAGGTGATCATTGTCGGCGGCGGTTACATCGGTGCCGAGTTCGCCGGCATCTTTCATGGCCTCGGCGTAGAAGTGACGCAGCTTTATTGGGGTCCGTTGTTTCTCCGCGGCTTTGACGACGATTGCCGTAAAACTCTGGCCGAAGAGATGAAAAAGAAAGGCGTCGACCTGAGATTCAATGCGGATATCTCGAAAATTGAAAAGATGGGCGCGAGCTTGCGCGCAACATTAAACGGA
>JAHKKJ010000599.1 GCA_020027655.1 Deltaproteobacteria bacterium
AAGCATCAGTGATGGCTGTTTCAGCCATCACGCCGGGATACTGGGCGAGGTTTCGGTAGCTGAGCACGACACCCTTGGGCTCCCCGGTAGTTCCGGAAGTGTAAAGAATCAGGGCGTCATCATCGGCACGCGGTTGAGGCAAACTGGCCGCTGCTGCCGGCACAGAAAATCTCTTCTCGAAATTCTCATCACCCTCCCCATTGACCACCCAGAGGGGTATCCGCCCCAGTTCTTTGCAAGCTTCGTCCGCCTCGGCGCGCAGCTGCTGGTGCACGATAAGCAGTTTGACAGCCGCATCTTTTAGAACACCGTGCAGCTCTTTTCCCTTTAGTCGAGCGTCGAGAATGACGGTCACCGCGCCGATCTTTTGCGTGGCGAAGTAGCTCAGCGGGATCGCAGCGCAGTTGGGCAACAGAATTCCGACGCGATCGCCTTGGCGAATTCCTGCCTGCTGCAGATTTGCCGCTAGCCTATGTAACCGCTGATTCAGATCCGCGAAGGTCAGTTCCTCGTCCTTGGTGATAATCGCGGTCTTCTGCGGGTGCTGCTGTGCGGTCTTTTCCAGCACTTCCGCCGCGAAAAAGCCTACTGAGCCGGAATTGTTTGCCATATTGAGAACGCCCTCTGAAAAGGTTTATACCAGCGCGACAGTTGCGCCAGCTCACCCCGTTTGAGATTCAACTTTCCTTGCTGGGTAGCGAGAAAAGGATCGATGCGGTTACTGAAAACCGCTCTCCACCACTCCTCCTTGCCGCTGATCATGAACTCGCCATTTGTCCCCTGATTTAGTTCGGTGATCTCACCGGCGACTAATTTCACGGTCCAAGCTATGTCGGTTTCCTCCAGATGGAGCGTAAGAGACGTGGAAAGACAGGTTTCGCTACCGTGATTGCGAAATGCAGAATCGTGATTGGCGTGTTCCACCAGCGCCGCCATGTGTTCCTGGGAAAACAAGACGTAACTCTTGCCGCCAGCGAGCGCCGCGGTTTTCCCATTTTGCACTTCACTCGGGCGCGAGTCTGCCCCGCGCGTCGCGGCGGCGCCCTCCTTGAAAAACTGACAATGCACCGCTTCCTCAAGCAAATCTGTCAGTAGAAAGGCTTCTTGAAGATTCTTGCCGATGGCAACCGTGCCGTGACCCTTGATGATCACCACCGGATGATATTTGAGCTCTTCGACGACCTGCTCCGGTTTTGTCACTGTCGGCGTGTCCTGCGGGATGATGGCTACCTCCCCGATCGTGTATTTCTCTTCAAAACTGACCGGAACAAAACTCTCGTGGGTCAATGAAAAAGCCAACACCATGGGCGGGTGGACATGAACAATGGCTTGGGCGTCGGTGCCCTTGTACACAGCGAGGTGCAGCGGTGTTTCACTGGAGGCCCGCTGCTTTTCTCTAGTCGGCTTCCCTTCATGATTGATCCGCACGAGATCCTTCGATGTCAAAAAACCTAAGGGCGCGTGCTGTCCGGTGATGAGAAACTCTTTCTTGCCGACCCGGCAGCTCAGGTTACCTCCCCAGCCGCTGATGAGCCGCCGCTCGAAAAGAAGCTTTCCCCAGCGGATCATCTCACGCTCCAGCGCCGTCATGCTTTCCCTTCCCTTTCTTCTTTCAGCAGCGCCCAAGGCAAAACCTCTTTCTCAATGGGATAGACGGCAACTTTCGGCGGAATCATCTTGCGGCCGAGAAAGGTGGAGACGTCAGAGTCTGCTGGCAGTTCGTTGGTATCTTCCGACTCCTGCAGCTCGATTGGCACCCCGTGGGCGCGCGCCAGGCGGGCCGCCAGTAGTGAGCCACAAATTCCTTTTGGCCCCTCTGCACCAAGCTCGCTGTAGAATAAGTACAGACGCTGAATCTGGCGCTGGGCGAACAGTGTGCCCATCATGTTGTCCGAGATCAAGGTCGCAGGTACTTGGCGCCGCAAAAGCTCGCGCGCCACGACTCTTGCCCCCCAAAGCTGCGGCCGCATTTCCGGAATCAAAATTCTCTGCGCCTCTTCCGCCTTGAGCGCATGATTCAGAAAAGAATAACTGTCCTTTCTAGGCAGGCCATAGACAAGCAAATATTTCTCCGTAGTCATCTTTCCGTTTTGTGAGGCTACCGCGGACCCTTTTAGATACCTTTGTCTAAACCTCTCGGGTGTAAATAAATCGTCAAACCCAATCAAGCGAGTAATGAGAGCGGCGGGAGTGACATCGAACGCCGGATAGCGACCGGCCAGTTTGTCGCCACCCTCGGCCAGCAGTGGCTCTCCCTGGAAAACGAGCAATTCCTTTGCCGAGCGTTCTTCAATGGAGACATTCTCTCCCTGGACGAGCCCACCGGGATCTTGAACCAAAGCATAAAACGGAATGCCATACTCCTTTGCCATGAGAGCCAAGGGATAGGTTCCTACTTTATTGATGACATCACCATTCTGCGCGCAGCGATCGGACCCCACAACGACCGCGTTGACTTCTCCTCTGTCCATCACCTGGGCGGCCGCGCAGTCTGGAACCACGGATACCGAGACGCCTGCCTCTGCCAGTTCCCAAGCCGTGAGCCGCGATCCCTGCAGATACGGTCGCGTCTCTGTGGCAATCACGGAGATTTCCTTGCCCATTGATTTACACAACTGCGCAATCGCCACGAGTTCGCCGCTGACGTTACAGTGGGTCAATACGCGCGCGGAATCCGGCAGAATGCTGGCCGTCCGTTCGGCTCGCGCCAGACGCGCTTTGATAATCTGTTTTGCGAATCCACGCGCCTGCTCCGCTACCCACTCACCAGCACCAGCTCCGGGCGGCAAACCAGCACTCCACTTGGAAAAGAAATCGGCAAGACCATTGAAATCGAACGTCGGCCGTGCCGCGCAGAATTGCTGAGTCATTTGCATGAGCTGATCTCGTAAAGGGGCAGGGTCATCGCCTAGATACTGCTGGGCCAGCAACGCGCCGCTGTAGAGAAAAGTCAGTACTTGGCCGAAGGCTCGCGTTTTCATCTCCCTTACGGCATCAATGGCTTGGCCGACGTGATCAATCCGAATGTAATCGATTCGCTCGGGGATCAAAGTTTCGTCAAGGATCTTGAAACCGCGCCCCTCCCACAAGACCGGTTCGAACAATGGACTGTGCACGAGTTTCATGTTTCTATCTTAAAGCAACCAAACGACTCATAGATAGCGCAGAGCTTTCTGCGCTACCTCCACCATCTTTTCTTCAGCGGCGAGAAACAGCGGGTCGCGAAAAGCAAACTTACCGTAGAGGCACTCGTCTGACACCGCCAGAATCGCTCCGGCCCTCTTTTTGCGGAGTTGGGCGATGGTGAGGAACGTGGAAGTCACCATATCGATGCTCGTGACCTGCTGCTCGTTCAGCTCCTGAATCAGCTCCGGCGTCTCCTGGAATAAAGCATCGGTGGTGAAGATCCAGCCCAGATGATGGCGAACGTTTAAGCTTTCAGCCGCCGCTTTCAGAGCCCCAACAATGTCAGGATGAGCAACCGTGGAGAAATTTTTGGGCACGTAGTAACTCGTCGTTCCCTCGCCCCGGATCGCGCCGGTGACAATGACAAGGTCGCCGATCTTCACGTGGTCTTGCAA
>JAHKKJ010000600.1 GCA_020027655.1 Deltaproteobacteria bacterium
CTACGGAAAGCGTTTCAGAACGTCGCCGTCCGTCCGTAAGTCCGATCCTCCTTGCCCGCACTATCCCCACTGCATCGGTTGCCCTTTGATCGACGTTCCCTATCCCGAGCAGTTAATAAGAAAACGAGACATCGTGGACCGAGCAATTGGCGCGTATCCGTCGCTTGCTTATCTCGAAGTGCCTGCCGTTATCGCTTCACCCCACCGGCTGGGCTACCGGGCGCGGGTGAAGCTGGTGGTGCGAAGTACGAGAGGGGAGGTTGCCACGGGACTCTATGTGCCGGGAAGCCACCGGGTCATCGACATTTCATCCTGTCCGGTTCATCCCCGGCCGGTGAATCAAGTTACGCGGTATCTAAAAGGGAAGCTGCTCGAGCTGAGAATCGCGCCCTACGATGAGAGAAACGACAGCGGTCAGTTACGCTATGTGGATTTCCGCTACAGTTTCGCGCGCCGCGAGCTGAGTGTTACCTTGGTGACGCGGCATCGTGAATTTCCCCAGGGCATGGCGCTGGCTCGTTCCCTCAGCCGCAAGTTCTCTTTTATTACCGGAGTCATTCAAAACATCAACGAACAGCGGGGCAACGTGATTTGGGGCGACCGATACCATCTGCTCTCCGGCCGCGATAGCCTTCTGGAGCAGGTCGGTGGATTAAAGTTCGGTTTTCCAGCCGGTGTATTTTCCCAGGCGAATCCCTCCACCGCGAAAAAGCTTTATGACATGGTTGCGGAGATGGCGGTCCTGAGCGGGCGTGAAAGCGTCGTTGATCTTTATTGCGGCGCCGGGCCGATTTCCATTTATTTGGCTGGAGCTGCACGCCTTGTCTGGGGGATTGATGACGGCTCCCTTTCAATCGATACGGCCAAGCAGAACGCGCGCAGAAACGGCATTGGCAATTGCCGTTTCGTCGAAGGCGATGTTGGAGAGAAAATCGCCGAAGCGCAAAAGACACTTGGGAGGGTAGACAGAATCGTTCTCAATCCACCGCGCAAGGGCGTTCAACCCGCGGCCATGGACGCGATACTCGCCGTGAAAGCCCCCAAGATTATCTATGTTTCCTGCGAGCCCACAAGCCTTGCCCGCGATCTCGATAAACTCGTCACCCAGGGCTACCGGATAGTCCGATTACAGCCTTTGGATATGTTCCCGCAAACTGAACAAGTGGAGAGCGTCGTGTTGCTGGAAAAGGCTTAGAAGGTGTCAGGTGTCAGGTGTCGGGTTTCAGGCGTCCTGCAGTGCGACTGAACTCGCGTTTGGCGGCCGTCAGAAGCTGAAACCTGAAACCCGAAACCTGGTCTGGTCTTTCACTCCCGACCGATACCTCCACAATTGCGGGATCGCCCAACAAACCCCGAGAATAGTCGCGGCGCATAGAGCAGAACCGAGCAGGAGCGCGTTGGAGGCCCCAACCAGAGCGGCGGCTGCTCCAGCGAGCACGGCGCCAAGCGCGTTTGTGGCTTGAGCAAAGATCGTTAGAAAGCTCGATGCCCGTCCTCGCATGTTGTCCGGAGCCAAGATTTGTACGACGGTTCGGCGAATGGCAACGCCGATGGCGTCGCTGAAACCGAGTGCGCCGGCTGCGACAAGTCCCATCCAAAACCACTGCGATAGGCCGAGCAGTCCAAGACTCAGCGCAAAGAAAAAGGTGCCGATGATGGCCACCGCTCCTTTACGCTCGATATTGCCCGCGGCAAGAACGAGCCCCGAGCCAACGAGGGCTCCAATTGCCGGAGCCGCATAAAGGGCTCCGAGTCCGCCAGCGCCCACCTTAAATACGTCGCTGGCGAAGATCGGTAATATAGGCCGGTAGAAGCCCACCAGAATGGCGAAAAAGTCCAGCAGGAAAAGAGAAAGAATGATGCGCTGTTGCCAAAGAAACTCGAAGCCCTCGATGAGGCTGCGCAGATTGATCTTTCTGCGCGCCCCCTGGCGTTGTCCGCTGCTCCCTATCATCAGCACGACAACTATAGATGGCAGCAACAACGCTGCGTCGACGAAATAAGTTTTGTCCAACCCGACGAAATCGATCAGATAGCCGGCGAGCACCGGACCCGTAAGTTGAGTACCCTGTTGCATTAACGTGGTCAGGATAATGGCGTTCATAAGATGAGAGGGCGGGACAAGGTTCGGTACGATGGCCTGGCGCGCCGGACTGCCCAAGACCTGCAAGGAGGCCGTGATCAAATTCAGAACATAGATATGCCAGACCTGTATCGTTCCGGTCGTAGTCAGAATACCCAGAATCGCGCCGGGGATGAGATTTAGCAGCTGGGTCGATATGATCATTTTTTTTCGGTTGAAAGTGTCCGCCAATACGCCGCCCAGAAGACCGAAGCAGACGAAGGGGAAGGCTTGGAAAAATCCCGTGAGGCCGAGTTGCATCGAGGAACCGGACAGGTGGTAAACCTGATAGAGACTCGTTACGTTGCGCATGTGCATCGACGTATTCGCGCAAAGAATAGCGATCCAGATGAAGCGGTAGTCGCGAATCAGGAAGGAAGACCAAGGACGAATGGGCTGTAATGGCTCGTCAGACGAGGGTGTTTCGGTGCTTTCTGCCACAAGGGAACGGATGTGGTTCAGATTTCAGGTGTCAGGCGCAATGTTAGCTGTTGCGAGACTGACCGTCAACGTGGCAGAAAAAATTTTACAAGGAAAAACAACCGGGTTGGAGCGCGCGGTGACGTTTTGGAATGAAAAGTAGGATGGGTCTCGTGTAGTGAGCCACGTCGAGGGGCTCACCCATCCCCCACGAATTCGACCACTATCCGACAAAATACCCGCCTACGACTGCGTCGTGCCACGTGCGTAGAACCGAAGGCGCAATACCCACGGGCAAATCCTTTTCTGCTTTCCAAAAACTGTGCACACCAGCGCCGAAGCGGGTGAGGGCGATTTTCGGCGCGGGATTCATCCTTCGAAACCCCGGCATGATCACCTCTTCATAAACTTCTCGGCTGTGGTCGCGGCTGTCTTTGGAGATCTCGAATAGGAACGGCGGCACTGGTTTTACGTTCGGACCGGATAGCTCGCGCGCGTATCCCACGAAGCGTTGCGCCAACGCCTCGGTTTCGTCTTGGTTCATTTTGAGCCGCGCTGCGGTTACCCTGGCGCCTTCGGCGAGGGAGCCGGTAATAGCGTGGGTGACGATGTATTCGGCTTTGAACTGCGGACGGGGTTTGGCCTTTTCCCAGGCTTCAAGGATATCTTCCATGATCGCCGGAAGGCGCATGAGCGCAGCGGGCCCTTCTTGGCCGAGGGCTTCCGGTCCTTGGTAGCGGGCTAAGTCGCGCCAGGTGCGAATGTAAAGCTCATTGAAAGGATCAGTGCGCGCCTTGCCTTTCTTTTCTATTTTTTCGTAGCCGCTGATCTTTCCCATGTCGCCGCCCCATTCATCGCGGCCCATGCTGAGATAGCCGAATGGCGAGTGCTCGGTGGCGCAGACACCCGCCAGGTTGGGAATCCGTTGGGACAGCATGCAGATAAACGGCCCGCCGGTGGAGTGGCCTTGCGCATAGACGGAAAATTCTTGCTCCGGAAAATGGCGCCGGTTGGCCTCGATCATTCCTTCTTCAAA
>JAHKKJ010000601.1 GCA_020027655.1 Deltaproteobacteria bacterium
CTTGTCAAAGGGGCGCAAACCGAACGGGTGGTGGAGTGGTATGCCACGTTGCCCGTCGAACATTCGAAAGTTCTCGTCGAGGCGTTTCGACAACGTTATCCTTTTATCGAGGTTAACTACACCGGGGCTGGAGGAGGCCGGATGGTGAACCGAGTGGTGACCGAGCACCGGGCGGGCCTCAACAAATTCGACGTGCTGGGTGGAACAAGCACGTCACATGTCGCCTTGATGAAAGCCGGTGTGATCGCGCGCAACGTGACGCCTGTGCGCAAAGAACTCCGGGATGGATTTATGGATGCCGAGGGCTATCGGGTTGCGCCCTTCACGTATGCCTTGGTGATTGGATACAACACGCGAGCCTTATCGAAAGAGCAAAGACCCAGGTCCTATGAAGAGCTTCTCGAACCAAAGTGGAAAAATCAAATAGGGCTGGAAGCCGCCGGCTACGAATGGCTCGGTGCGATGATCGACACGATGGGAGAGGAAAGGGCGCTCGCTTTTGCCCGCAAGCTAGCAACCCAAAACCTGAGGGTCCAGCAGGGCAGCTCCTTACTCGTGCAGCAGATGATTGCCGGGGAGTTTAACGTCTTGATCGACGCGCTGCATTACCAGTTGGAAAATCTTAAAGAGCGGGGCGCTCCGGTGGACTACGTTATCCCCGATCCGTTGCTCATCAAGGACCCGAGCGGCATCTGGCTCGCAAAGTATTCCCCGCACCCCCACGCTGCCGCCCTCCTCGTCGATTTTCTCTTTACCCGCGATGCCCAAGAAATTTATGCTCGACAAAACCGTCTGGTGGCGCGCAAAGACATGGAGTGGCGCTTTCGGGAAAAGCTCCCGAGTCGGATCCATGTAATATCGGTCGATAAGTGGGCACCCCGATATAACGAACTCATAGGGCTTTTTGATAAAACATTCCGCTAGGGGCGGACTATTCTGCAGGAATGACCGAGGAGCGAGCCTCTCTGCCTGTGCGGACACGCAGACAGGTCCGGTCGCGGGCAATGGGCCGCGTCCTCGCTACGCGAGGAATTTCAAATCGCAGATCTCAGATTTCAATTTTGCAATTTGAGATTTGCAATTTGAGATGCCGCAGGCCATCTGCTCACTCCTCGGTCCACAGTGTGTCGTGCCTTTCCTGGGTCCATGTTGCCTGGGCTAAGAGGGCTAAGAGCGGCTTAGCACCGCCAGATTGACGCATGAGCACTTTGCGCTGAATTTCCTAACGCGCGTCACGAATTTCTGGGTATCCTTATATGTTCCGGTCGGACGCCGATGCCGATCACATAAGCAGGAATGCGTCGAAGCAAAGGAATCGCGGTGATCAGTCGGAGCAACAACGGTGGTTTCACGGGTCCGATCCCGCCCAGTACCCGCGCAATCACCCTGCGCTGCATTGTCACTTGTAACCACTGGGTCACGCGGGTGGGAAACTCGCGTCTTTTTTGAATTCGTCGCAGTTCGTCAATCGTTACTCGTCGCTCTCGTAGCGGTTCGGCAAGCGTGTTGGCCGCGGCCACCGCGTCCTGGATAGCGAGATTGATGCCGACTCCGCCGATGGGCGACATTGCGTGTGCGGCATCACCGATACAGAGCAGACCCGGGCGAAACCATTGGGAAAGCCGGTCGACGCGTACCGTCAGAAGTTTGATGTCGTCCCAGCTCTCGAGCTCGCTTACTTGGTCTTTGGCGTAGGGGGCGAGTTGGACGACTTTTTCGCGAAAAGAGTCGAGGCCTTGTTTGCGAATATCGTCGAACTGGCCCTTCGGAATAACGTAACCGCACTGCCAGTAATCACCTCGGTTGATCGAGATAAAGATCCGGCCGGTGTCAAAGCGTCCCATAGTTTGCGACGGATGGTCCGGCTTACGTGAAAGCCGAAACCACAGCACATCCATAGGCGCGCCGGATTCTTGCACCGGCAAACCGGCCTTCTCCCGGACAATGGATTGCCGACCGTCAGCCGCCACCACAAGATCCGCGTGCACTTCCAGTGATCCCGCCGGCGTCTGCGCACGCAGCCCGACCACCTGCTCCGAATTTTCGACGATGTCGATCACCTCGGCTTGCATCAACAAACGGAAGGTTGGATAGCGGCGCCCGTGGTCGGCTAGAAAATCGAGAAAATCCCACTGCGGCATGAAAGCGATAAAGCCGCAGCGAGTAGGCAAGTGGGTAAAATCAGCCAGTGTAAGTCTGGTGTCGCCGATCTGAGCGTTGAGCTCGTGAACTTTTTCATGGGGCAAGCTAAGAAGCTCGTCGAGCAAACCGAGCTCGTGCATGATTTCAAGCGTTGAGGGATGAATCGTATCGCCGCGAAAGTCGCGCAAGAAATCCGCATGTTTTTCCAGAACGATGACGTCGATACCGGCGCGGGCAAGCAGAAAGCCCAGCATGATGCCCGCCGGACCGCCACCGGCGATGCAACAATGCGCGACAAGCCGGTCGCTGCTCATCTCGTTTGACTCAGCCATTGAGGTTATTAGAGCGCGAGCCGGGAATGCCTTCAAGCCGGCTGGTGTAGTGGCTCACATTTTATTGCAATCACACACGCATGAGCCAATTCATGCGCCCTCCGGAATGCGCACGGGGCAACGCCGATAGATCAAGTCATGGTGGCAGGGTAGGGGTTTTTACTATATGTTCGCTGAAATAAAAGCATTGGCTTAGATCGGGCAATTGCTGATCGCGATTCGGCACGAACATTTGGAGGACGTCAGATGAAATTTGCACACTTCTCACATGTATGGAACAAGCCGGGCATGACTGTGGCGCAGCGATACGAACAACTATGGCGCGAGCTGGCGACTTGCGACGAGCTGGGTTTCGACTTTGGCTTTACCGTCGAGCATCACTTCAATCCCAACGAAAGCTGGATGCCTTCGCCGGCGATTTATTGCACCGGCGCGGCCGCGCGCACGCGCAGGATGCGGCATGGCCCCATGGGTTTTGTCGTCCCGCTTTACGACCCTTTGCGAATCGCCGAGGATGCCGCCGTCTTGGACAACGTGCTGAACGGGCGCTTGGAGCTTGGTCTTGTTTCGGGAATCGTGCCTGACTTTTTCGGACCCTATCGCGCGGACTTCAAGAACCGCAGGGCTTTGGCAAATGAGGCCTTAGCGTTCGTCAAGCAGGCTTTTTCCACGGAAGGACCGTTTAGCTTCGAGGGACCTTTTCACCAATACCAAAACGTGACGCTTTCCGTGACGCCGGTGCAAAAGCCCCACCCGCCGCTTTGGATGCAGTCCCGCGACGCCGATACCCTGGCGATCCTGGCGCAAGAGGGTGTGCACACGGGCTATCTCTTCCTGGTGCCGCGGCAGGAGGTCGCGCCCCGTTACCGAGAATATTTAACACGATGGAACCGAGCGGGTCATCCGGAAAAGCCCAACATCGGCTATTGGGTGCTAGTCTACGTGGATGAAACGGACGAAAAGGCTGTCGGGAAGGCGAAACCGTATTTCGCTCACTGCTTTACCAAGGTCTTTGGGACCAGGGCCGACGGCGGGATCGGTTATCTGAGACTAGCCGAAAATTTCGCCAAGCGCGGCGATCCGGGCGGCGC
>JAHKKJ010000111.1 GCA_020027655.1 Deltaproteobacteria bacterium
GGATTCTTGCCCCCGCATTGCCGGGTCCCGCGGGCATCGGCGGGACCGTGCCGAACTACAGAGATCCGATGCGAGTGCGGGTAAGCGGAGGTTTTGAAGACTATCACGACAAAGGGCCCAAGACGCTGCTTAACGGGTTTGAGCTGCCGGGCGGCCAATCGCAAACCCAAGAGCTGAACGCCGCCATCGACAACATCGCCTTCGATCCAAATGTTGCGCCGTTCATCAGCAGACAGCTGATCCAGCACCTGGTCACCAGCAATCCGAGTCCCGCGTATATCACGCGCATCGCCTCCGTGTTCGCCTCCAATTCCAATTCACCGACGCAGCTGTACGACGTAGTGCGAGCGATTCTTCTTGATACGGAAGCCCGTGGCGACTTTATCGATCCCGCAACCCAGCCAAATTACGGCAAGTTGCGAGAGCCGGTGCAGTTTATTACCAACCTCTTGCGAGCCTTTAATGCTAGCAGCGACGGTGTTTTAAATTCGGTAACGGTAACGGTAAATGTGCCAGGTGGTTCAAGTTACAGCTCCGTAATCGGGTCCGCTGATATGAGCCAGAATGTATTCCAGGCGCCATCCGTCTTCAGCTTCTATCCACCCACGGCCAGGGTGCCCGGTGAAAACGCGCTCGGCCCGCTCGGCCCGCAGTTCGCGATCTTCTCGTCACTCACTTCGCTGAGGCGCGCCAATTTCGCTTATAGGGTGGTCTTTTCCAATATTCCCGCCTCCGCTGCTGCGAATCGCCCCACCGGGACGTCCATCGATCTTTCTCCCTGGGATCCTCTCGCGAGCAATCCCGAGGCGCTGCTCGATGCGCTCAATGGACTGCTCTTACATGGCACGATGTCACAAGAGATGCGTCAATCCGTCACGACCGCAGTGACAAGTATCCCAGCAACCCCGGCGGCCAATCTTCGACTGCGCGTGCGGACCGCGCTCTATCTGATCGTTACCTCGTCGCAATATCAGGTGCAGCGCTAAGAGAAAAGGAGACTAAAATGGCAACCACACGCAGAGAATTTCTATGCCGGTCCTTGGGAGCATTTGGCGCTGCAATGTTGGCCTTTGAGCGTTTCGGCTTGCTCAATGCGCTGGCTCAATCGGCCGACTATAAAGCCCTGGTTTGCATTTTTTTGAACGGCGGCAACGACAGCGGTAATATGATCATTCCCTATGACGACTACTCGACCTACGCGGCCGCTCGGGAGTCGAGTGGACTGGCGATACCGCAGTCGAGCCTGTTGCGAACCGGCGTCGTCCCCCGTATTGGCGCCGAATTCGGATTTCATCCGAGCTTGACCGGCCTGCACGATCTCTGGGGCCAAGGCAAGCTTGCAGTGGTCTGCAATGTAGGGACCCTGGTGGAGCCGACCTACCGCGATAGCTATAGGAACCGAACCGTCCGAGTCCCGCTCAACCTCTTCTCCCATTCTGATCAAATCAATCAGTGGCAGACATCGGTCTCAGACAGTGCCAGCCCCTCTGGCTGGGGCGGACGCGCAGCCGACAAGATCGGGGATCTGAACGTAACCGTCTTCCCCCCGGTCACATCCACCGCTGGAACTCCCATCTTCACGGTAGGAAGTGTCGAGCGCCCGCTTGCCATCGCTGTAGCCCCAACACCGCTCGATGCGGCCTTGCGAATCGACGGTTTCCCGAACCCGCCGGACAATGACCCGCGGTATGTGGAGATGAAGAATTTGCTGCTGCTCGATCGGGACAAGACGCTTGTGCGCGGCGCCAGCCGAGTGACCGACGAGGCGGTGAAAATGGAGCGGGCGCTTCGCTCTATGGGCAATCCAGCCGTCCCACCGTTCCCACTAAATCAGAACAGCCTCGGCAACCAGCTAGAACAGATCGCCAAGGTTATCAGGGTGAGAAACGAGCTCTGCATGAGCCGACAGATTTTTTTCTGCTCGCTTGGAGGCTTCGACACGCATAGCGCCCAGGTGACTTCCGCAACAAGTCCCGCGACGGGCACGCACGCGAACCTCTTGGCGCAGGTCAGCGGTGCCATGAAGGCGTTTTACGAAGCCACGGTGCAGCTCGGAGTAGCTTCCCAGGTAACGACTTTCACGCTGTCCGACTTTTCCCGCACCTGGGTGCCCAATGGGAACCTCGGGACTGACCACGCGTGGGGCTCGCACCAGTTCGTCATGGGTGGTTCCGTGCTCGGCGGTGAATTCTACGGTGTGCCAGGCTCTAACGGAACTGTTTTTCCGACGCTCGCGGCTAATGGTCCGGATGATACCGACGAGGGGGGTAACGCGAGAGGGCGCTGGATACCAACCGTTGCCATAGACCAGTACGGCGCCACCCTCGCCTCCTGGGTTGGCGTATCGAACGCCGATCTGGCCGCGGTATTTCCAAACATTGGAAGATTCGGCCAATCGAACCTCGGATTCCTCGCCTAGCTCTGGAAAAAAAAGAATCGAAGGAACGGATAAAATTGCAGCAGAGCCGTGGATACGATGTGGCGATGACAACTGGCGTTAGTCCGGCAGGCACGCAGTATTGGAGGGAGAAGACTGTCCAGCGGAATTAAAAGCACTCACCGCGTAACAAGCTCTTGGCAACGCGTCTTGATCAATATAGTTAGTGACGTTTGGCCCAACCTCGGCGATCTTCGTCGTATCATTAGGCGTAATCCTATAGATTCTAAATCCTTCTTCGTTGTCGCTGGTATCTTCCCATTTCAAGTGAGCGCTCTGTTTACCGCAAGCAAACAAGCAAAAACAGAAGATCAACAAGAACAAACCCGCTGTGTGCTTGATTTGTGGTCTAACCTTGAGCGAAGGTTCAATATTCAAAGATGTCGCAGCGACTGAAGCTGGATATAAATGCCCCCGGCGAGATTCGAACTCACGGCCCCAGGATTAGGAATCCTGTGCTCTATCCTACTGAGCTACGGGGGCACAAAAGCCCACGCTATCGACTATTATTCTTCAAAACTCGTTAGTTCTTTGTTATCATCTTTCCTTAAGACCGGTCAAATCTTGAGCTTCATCAGCACTCAGCATGATTCATCTTAACAGTTTCCCCCGCCGCCGAATCTTTTGTGCGGCTACGATTTCAGCTCTTTTAGTTTCAGGCTGTAATGTCTCTGATCCTCCATTAAGTATCAGCCTTTATAATCCCAAAACCGGCGTTCAACGCACATGCTCTGCGAGAGAATCATCGTCGTCGTCGAAAGATCTTTCGGCGCTTTCCAACGCAGTGGAGACGTGCGCGCAGCAATTGGAAGCCCGCGGATTCGTCAGAAGCGATAATCGTTAAACGCGGGCAATTCTTCCGCTCCACTTTCATTGACTTGCCGCGTTATTCCCGTTATGTAGAATAGGTTTACATCCGCCAGCGAGCCGTTAGCTCAGGCGGTAGAGCATCTGCCTTTTAAGCAGAGGGTCGCTGGTTCGAATCCAGCACGGCTCACCATTTGCGTCCCCGTCGTCTAGCCTGGCCCAGGACATCGGCCTTTCACGCCGGCAACACGGGTTCAAATCCCGTCGGGGACGCCAAAAAACTGCTTCAACACCGTCGCTCATTTTAGTGAAAGTCGCGGCTGGGTGCTCCGGTCGGTTTGACCTCCACTTTCGGCTCCCAAAATTTTTCTGCAACCAGGTGAACGACATTATCCTCAACTTGAAGAGTTCCGGTTATCCCTAAAAAACCTGCGGTTTTTGCCAAGACAGAATAGCGCTGAAAGACACTTTCCCACACGACAACGTTCACGAACCCGGTTTCGTCTTCCAAGGTCATGAAGACGACACCGCCGGCGGTTCCCGGCCGCTGGCGACAGATGACCAAGCCCGCATATCGAACATTCTCGCCGTTTTTCATGGACGCCACTGAGCGGGCATCCGGCAGCCCCTGCCGGCTAAGGCTCGCGCGCACGGGTGCAAGCGGGTGTCGCCTCGGGCTGTGTGAAGTTGTCCGATAATCCCACTTTACCTCTTCAAATGCACTCAGGGAATCGAACAGAGGTATGCTTTCGCGTGCCGGAAGAGAAAGCGACTCTTCCCTTGTACGAGCGAGCCGCCGCACGTCCCAGAGCGCCGCACGTCTATCAACGTTGAAGCCATCGAAGGCACCCGCTTCGGCAAGCGTGCCAAGGACGCCTTCGTCTAACGTAGTGCGGCGGATGAAATCACCGACGGAGGCAAACGGTGCAGTGCGCCGTGCACTGCCAATACTCTCCCACGCTCTTTCGCCCAACCCCTTCACGTAGCGCAGTCCCATGCGCACGGCGAAGCCACCCGCGCTTTCTTCGCAGGGCTCCAATGTACAGGCCCATTCACTGACTCCCACGTCGACGGGTCGCACGATCACATGGTGACGCTTGCCGTCCTCTACGATCGTCGCCGGCGCGTAAAAGCCCATGGGCTGGGCGTTGAGCAACGCGCAAGTAAACTCGGCGTGATAATGGCACTTGAGCCAAGCCGTCGCGTAAGCGATGAGTGCGAAACTCGCAGCATGGCTTTCAGGAAAACCGTACTCGCCGAAGCCTCGGATCTGCTCAAAAACTCGTTCGGCAAATTGAGGAGCGATCCCCTTCGCCTGCATGCGCGTGATCAGCCGCTCACGATGGCGTTCCATTCTTCCAGTGCGATGCCACGCGGCCATGTCGCGTCGAAGCTGGTCCGCCTCGCCCGCCGTGTAATCTGCAGCAACGATTGCCAGACGCATGACTTGTTCCTGGAAGAGCGGTACGCCCAGCGTCTTTTCCAGCACCGGCTCGAGACTCGGATGGGGATACTCCACTGCCTCCTTACCGCTACGCCGGCGCAGGTAAGGATGGACCATTCCACCGGTAATGGGTCCTGGTCTCACGATGCTGATTTCAATAACCAAATCATAGAAATTTTTTGGCTTGAGTCTCGGCAGCATTGCCATTTGCGCCCGGCTCTCGATTTGAAACACCCCCACTGTGTCGCTCTTACAGATCATATCGAATACCGCAGCATCTTCCGCCGGAATCGTCGCCATAGAAAGATCTAGACTACGGTGCTGCTTCAACAGTTTGAAGCAGAGATCAAGCTGCGTGAGGCCACCGAGACCCAAGAGATCTACTTTAAAGAGTCCCAAATCTTCCAGGTCATTTTTATCCCATTGAATGACCGTACGGTCCGGCATAGCTCCATTCTCAATGGGAACGATGTCGTGCACGGGTTCATGACCCAACAAGAACCCGCCGGGGTGGATCGAGAGATGGCGGGGAAAATCGAGAATCTCGTTGGTAAGCTCCAGAAGCTGTTTGTGTGGCCCCTTTGAGGTATCAAAGCCCATTGGTCGAAGCGTTCCAGGATCGACGTCGTCATAGGAAGATAGAAACTTCGCCGCGCGATCCAACGCGGTCTCAGAAAAACCTAAAGCCTTACCCACGTCACGCAAGGCGGAACGGGACCGATATCGAATGACGTTAGCCACCATCGCAGCATGATCGCGGCCGTACTTCTCATAAACGTGCTGGATGACTTCTTCGCGTCGATCATGCTGGATGTCGAGATCGATGTCCGGAGGCTCCGCCCTTTCCTTGGAGATGAAGCGTTCAAATAGGAGATTCACTTTCGCTGGATCGACGGCCGTGACGCCGAGGCAGTAACAGACCACCGAATTTGCCGCGGAGCCGCGTCCTTGGCAAAGGATCCCTTTTTCTCGGCAGAACTCGACGATCTCTCGCATGGTTAGAAAGTAGCCTGGATAATCGAGGGTCTCTATGATCCTAAGCTCTTTTTCAAGTTGTTCCGCGACGTCCGCCGGTATCCCGTTGCCGTAGCGCTCACGGGCGCCCTCGAAAGTGAGCTGGCGCAGCCAATCCGAGGATGTCGTGCCGTCGGGCATATGCTCAGAGGGATAGCGGTAACGGATTTCAGCCAACGAAAAACCGCAGCGGTCGGCAATTTCCTGCGTGCGAACGATGGCCGCCGGATCGTCGCCAAAAAGTCGAGTAAAAATATATGGCGAGTGGAGAGCATGCTCTGAGTTGGCCTTGAGTCTACGGCCGCAAGAAGCCACGGGAATGCCATAGCGAATGGCGGTCAAGACATCCTGCAGCTGCCGGCGGGCCGGCGTGTGGTAAAGAACTTCGTTCGCCGCCACCAGCGGCAATCCATAGAGTTTCGCTCTCGCGCGCAGTCGCGCCTCCTGCACGACTTCGTCCTCGCGCCGGTGCCGAGTAATCATTCCATAAAGTCTGTCGCCGAAGGCATCACGGAGATTACCTGCAACTTCGTGGGGCTCTATTTCACCTACCATCAAACTGTGGTCGCCGCCCCAGAGCGCAATGAGCCCCTCCGCATGATGATAAATTTCGTGCCAGGTGACGGCGCTCTCGCCTTTTTCGGAACGCAGCCGCCCCGCCGTCAAAATCCGGCAGAGGTTTGCATAGCCGCGTCTGTCTTCGGCGAAGAGAACAATGGTCGATTCATCCTGCGCTGTTACCTGCGAACCGACAATCAAACGCAATCCCAATTCCCGCGCTTTTACGTGGGCGCGAACGATACCGTGGACTCCGTCCCTGTCAGTTAGCGCCAGAGCAGACAAACCGAGGCGCTGAGCCTCCTCGATCAGCTCGTCAGGATGACTCGCGCCTTCTAGGAAGGAAAAATTACTCTTGCACCAAAGCGGAACGTAGGACATCACGATTGCTATAGAACGGGTGCGTTCTGTTACAGAGATTTCTAAGAAAGTCGCGCACCCCCAGCGTCATCCCCGCGAAAACGGAATCTAGCCCAAGCCCGATTGCTTTGAAAAAGTTTCGGCAGGAACTTCATAACAGCGCTGCCTGAGTTTGTCCTGCCGAGCCTAGCAGATCATCAAGCAACATCCAATCGAAAGGCTACAGAGCACTACATGAGCGGTGAAGAGAGCGAAAAAACTCGGCGGTTAGAATGAAAACAGGAGATTGAAAGCGGATAGTCCCTATAGCATGAGGTTTTTGAAAGAAGATTTCGACCCGTTTTCTTGACGCTTTCTACGTTGAGGTCATTTCGGTCTTGCAAGCTCCTCGTTTATGATCGCTTCAAAAGCTTCCAAAGGCTGATTTCCCGAGATTTCCCGGCCATTGATAAAAAAGGTCGGAGTGCCAGTAAGGCCAAGTTGGGCACCCTCATTCAAGTCCTGTTGCACAACCGCCTTATATTTCCCGCTCGCAAAGCAACGATCAAACGAATCGACGTTGAGACCGACGTCTTTGGCGTAGCTTTTCAGATCGTCGACGCTGGCCTTAGGTGAATTGGCGTACAGCTTATCGTGATACTCCCAGAATTTTCCTTGTTCATAAGCACAGCGCGCTGCCTCGGCCGCCTGACGTGCTTGAGGGTGAAGGCTCTCTAGAGGAAGATCCTTATGAACCAGCCTAACTTTACCGTTATACCGCGATAGAAGCTCATTAAATGTCGGCTGAGCTTGCTTGCAAAACGGACAGTGAAAGTCCTCGAACTTGACGACCGTAACCGGCGCCTTCTCCGAACCCCTGAACGGTTCGCCAGCTACGGAGAGCTCTACGCGAAAAACCGGAGGCGGTTTCAAGTAAGTGACGACTTTGGCCTTTGAGCGGAGGGACTTCAAGAATAATGCCTTTTGCGCTTCGATTTTCTGATTGTGCAGATAGCCGCGGATTTGTTCCCGGGCCTTATCAAGGTCCACAGCAATTCGTGCCTTATTTGATTTGTAAAACACGTCGATTTCATCGTCGCCGACCGGTAAGATTTTTGAGTTTACCTCTTGGTCTAAAACAGTCTCGACCGAGGCTCCACGCTTTTTTGCCTCTTGGGTCAGCAGGAAGGCGCTAATATACTCCTCGAGCTTTCGTTTCTCGAGCTTGTATAAATTTTCTCTTTGTATAGAAAGTTCCCTGCCGGCATATTTTTGCAGATCGGAGGCCAAGATAGCCTGATTATCCACCTCAGCAATCTTAGCGCCGTCCATCTTCTGGCAACCGGAAACCAAAATTGCTGCTAGTAGGAGCGAAACGGGTACTAATCCAGCCATATCTGTTTTGAAAATTTTGGAAAGCCCCTCAGCTCGCAAGGGGCTTATTTCGGACTTCGGCTCTACGCGGAGCTTTGCTGGAATTGTTTCGAGCAAGCGATTACGAACTCCGGGCACCCACCATAGTCCTCTCTGCATAATGGGTCACTACATTCCGGACTTTGTGTCTCGAACCAGAAACGGAACATAACATTTAGTGTCCCTGGAGGTCCAAGTACTCTGGCCACAAGTGATTTTTCCATAGAACTCACCCGGGCCGAGGACTGCAGCCTCCCCTCCAATGGGGCAAAATTGGGCCCAATCAGTGATCGTCTGGCACTGGTTGAAGTTGCCGCCATTTTTTACAACCGGAATCAAATAGCAATCGTTAGGGTTGGCTTTGAACATAGGTTTAAGTATCTGATTGGATATGGTTGCATCCGCACCGTTTTGCAAATTTCCACAATAGCCAACATCGACTATAGGCTGGCCTGAACAGAAAGGCAGCGCCTCCCAGAGAGTACGAATCTCTGACGCGCTTGCGTTTTCTATATAGTAGGTTTCCCAGCCGGCGGTGCCCTTGCCTCCTCTCTTTAAATCTAGCGTTGCCGTGGTGCCGCAGAGACTCTCCGCGACAACGATAGGCAGTCCGGGAAGCGCCCGGATCACGCCAACCGCACTGGTGCTCACATCGGCGGTGTTGCTCGTGGTTTGCCCAAACAAGTTGAACAGAGGCGTTAAAAA
>JAHKKJ010000112.1 GCA_020027655.1 Deltaproteobacteria bacterium
GAGATCGGTCCATTGATGCCGAATATTGCAAGCTGGATCATCTGCCCGGGCTTGACACCGCGGCCGATGACTAATCGGTTTTCAGCGTTCCAGCCTTTGATCACCGAGCCACCGCTTTGCCCTGCGGCTCGCGGCAATTCGCCGTCCACCCAGATTTCCGCGTAATCATCTATGGATGTCGCCAATACGATCGTGGAGCCGGTTGGATTGAAGTTGCCGATCCGTTCCGGGACTGTGATCTTGATCCGGTACCAGTTGAAGGCGAGTCTTCCCGCGGACCGGCGCTTATCCAAAGTCGTGGGATCTATGACTTCCCATTTGGAGTCGTCGAACTTGGTGCGGCCGGCGCGGGGCGTGAAATCATATGCTTTGTTTTGACTGTTCGATGGCTGACCATCTGCACCGGGAGCCTTAAAATCCACTTCGATAATCTTGGTATCGCTATAGCGCCATTCGCCTTTGACAAGTTGAGCGCCTTCTCTTTTAGCGAGATCGATGGTTGCTTCCGGTTTGCGTTTGGCCAGCATTTCGTCCAGATTCGCAGTCAGCGCTACAGACGAAGAAAGCAGCAGGGTTCCGATGACAGCAGCGATGATGGCTACTGCACCCTCACCCTGCCCTCTCCCTCGCAGGGCTCGCAGGGAGAGGGTTAGGAGCGGAAACGCGAGACGATTGAACGCGTGTTTGGCTGTTTGCAGTTGCTTGCAAGTTTTCATGGCGATACCTCAGTTAGCTGATCTGACCTTGACGACATAATAGTTGAGCGGACCTTTAATTTCTTTGAACCAGTGCGGCACGCCGTTAGGAACGATGATCACGTCGCCCTTGGTGATCTGGCGCGTCTCGCCGCCTTTTACGTCTTTGCCGCGAATCTCTTCGGCCTCAATGTTCTTCCCGTCGACCACCGTGCCGCCGGTGACCAGAGTTGCCGAGCCTTCCAGCATGTAGATGATGTCGGTGTCGCGGGTGTGCACCTCGACCACGCCTGGACTTTCGCGGTGGCTGGCGTGGACCTTATAGTTGGCGATCTCAATCAACGGCATGCCTTTCTCAAAGGCCTTGGTTACCTTGGCCGCCGGGAAGTAGGTCACTTTCGGTGAGTCGCTCTTACCTGACGAAGTCGTGGCCGCGAAAACCTTTGCGCCGGCCAGGGCGATATCTTCGTCTTCCTGCGGGGTGTTGCCGCTGACGCCTATGGCGCCGACGACCTTGCCCTCAAAAACGAGGGGAACGCCTCCTTGAAGTGGCGTCGCGCCGGGCAGAGCAAGGGCTGCGACACGCCCGTCGCGGACCTGGTCCTCGAAAACCTTGCTAGGACGCCTGAAGATGGCAGCGGTCCTTGCTTTGCCGATTCCGACATCCACGCTCGCTACCTGCGTGTCGTTGAGGCGTTTAAGAACGAGGGGATATCCGCCGTCGTCTACCACCACGATGACGACGGTTGCGTTACGTTTCTTGGCTTCCGCTTCCGCGGCGGCGGCGACTTTCTCGGCCGCTTCCAGGGTTAGAATCTTCTTGTCTAGAAGTTGAGCCTGAACACCACCCACTGGTAACAGGAGTAACGAGAGTACAATTAAACTCTTGATAATTTTCATGACTGGCTCCTCTTACGATCCAGCTCTGTAAAAATTACTTTGCTTGAGCCGAAGTTGTTGCCAAAGCATTGGCGCCGGCGATGGCAAGCTCTTCGTCCTGCTGCGCGCTGGCGGCGCCGCTGACACCCACCGCTCCGATGACTTGGCCATCGACGAGGATCGGAATCCCGCCCTGGAGCGGCGTGAAGTCGGCCAAGGTGGTCATCGCCGTCCGCCCCTTATTGATCACGTCTTCGAAGAACTTCGTAGGCCGTTTGAACAAGACTGCAGTCCGCGCCTTGCCAATCGAAATGTTCGCGCCGGCGGCAAAGGTATTATCCAGCCGCTCAACCGCAACGAGATTACCTCCTTCGTCGACGACAGCGATGGCGCCACCGGGCGCGTTCTTGTTCTTGGCCTCGGCAACTGCTGCGGCGATTACTTTTTTGGCGCCTTCCAAAGTTAGACCTTTTTTCTGAACGGTTTGCGCCCAACCGACGGTAGCGAGCGTCAGCATTGTAACCATGCTCAGTGCGCTAATGATGGGCTTCATAGATTTTCCTTTCGACTGTAAGCAATTTGGGCGATCGATTTCTTGTTAGGTTAGATGCGAGGTGCACGAGAAAAGATGCGCGTTGGGAGGTGAAAGGATATCAGCGCTGCGAAAGATGTAATGATCGTAAGACAGCTTAGCCGTTCGAGAGCGACGAACGGTCGACGCATCATTTAGCTGACGCAAGGGATGGCTCGGTGAGTATTGCGCTTTCCGCCTGCGTTTTAGTGGTTCGCAGAAACTTCAGAGACTTGGCTGGGAATTGTGAGGATACTTTCAGATCTGACTTTGCCGGCCGGTTTGCCGCAGAAGATGCAGCGTTTATCGTTATCGTGATGAAGCTTGGCACAAGTGACGCTAACACTCCCTCGGCTCCGGACATACACTTCTGCTGCGGACAGCATGCCGATCAGCGGCGCAGTGAAGTAAATCCACAAGGCCGTCCAATGCTGCGCGGGCAAAGCGGAAGCAAAGGTGCGGGCGGGATTCATGCTCATGCCTGAGATCGGAGCTTCAAAAGTAATGTAAGTCGCTACCAATGTGCCCGCGCAAAGCCCTGTAAGCTTGTGCAGCCGAGGGTTGTTGGAGATATGCAAAATGACCGTCATTAGGACGAAGGCAATCGCAACCTCGGCTAGGAATGCAACGGCGGCTCCAGCGTCACCGGGCATAGTGACGACATGGTTCACCGATGGATGTGAGACCCATCCTGCAAGAACAGCTGAGGCCAGAAGGGCTCCGGCCATTCCTCCGACGAATTGGGAGGTGACGTAAAAGACGGCATCCCACGTGGCGACCTTACCGAGCCGAAGGAAGGTTAAGGTAGTCGACGGGTTGATATGAGCGCCTGACTGTTTGCCCCACGGTGAATAGATTATTGTAATGGCCGTTGATCCCATGGCGAGACCCATTAAGAAACGGCGCAACAACGGGTTTGGAATGGCCTGATGAACCAGAGACCCAGGATGTTCCAAAATCGTGCCGAACGTGAAGGCCGAAACCATGAAGAAACCGAGGCAGGTTGCCTCCATCAGATACTCGGGCCAGTGGTGCTTCAATGCGTCTGTCATGTATTGTTGGATGTCGAATGATTGGTGAAAGATGCGAAATGGATAAACAATTGGTGCCCGGTCGGAGATTGTTAAATCACCTTTACCTTCAGGCGCAACACAGAGTCATTCTGAGGCGAAGCCGAAGAATCTATGTCGAACGGCTTAGATCCTTCGCTGTCGCTCAGGATGACTCACTCCGCGGAAGCGCGGGTAGTGCCCGGCTTGCAGAAAGTTCCTGTCAAGCTTCTTGGTTTAGCGCCGCGAGTGAGTCAGTTCAGCTTAATAACGTTCTTGATTCCTCCGGACCGGCCAAGAAGGAGATCGCTGTATGCGTCCATTGGAAAGCGCCCGGTGATCAGCGATTTCACCGCATCAGGCCAGCGCTTGGTAAAAGTCCCGAGGTCTCGAATAGAGTTTTCAAAGGACTCGCGTCCGGCGTTGACCGTGCCGAAGACGACTTGGTTCTTCAGGACCAGATTGCGCATCATGAGGTCGGTATCGACTTCGATGGGTCCTTTCCTGCCAGGTACTCCCGTAAAGATAAAAATCCCGTTAGTGCCGAGATACTTCATCATTTCAAAGGACAAGCTCGAAGCCCCGGTGGCTTCGTAGACGAGATCAATGTTGCCGATCTGTTGGGGAAGCATTTCGGGAGCGATTTTTTCCGACGAAATATAATGTGCGCCGATCGATTCCAATAGTTGAGACTTCGGATTCGGAGCAGACTCTCGGGAGTAAACGTAAGTATCAAAGTCATTGTTCACCAATGCCATCGCTCCAAGCAAACCCACGGGCCCCGCGCCGAGGACCACGGCCCGATGGCGATAAGCTGCTGCTTTTCTCGGCGTTACCGAACAGCTCCAAGGCAAGCGCTGTTGAACTTGCCAGACTTGCGTCAGGCCCTTTTCAGCGATAGTCAGCGGTTCTACCAGAACGGCAACCTCACGCATTTCTTCGGGCACGAGATTCATGTACTTTTCGTCATCGACGACGAACTGAACCATGAAGCCGTGCCTTTCTTTAATCCCGCGCTCTTGAAAATCTCCAGTGAAACAAAAGTCCTGGCGATCCGCGCGGCAGGCAACGCAGTAATCATGAGGGCAGGGACGTCGAACCATTGGTACAACGAGATCGCCGACCTTCACCCGTGTGACTTTCGGCCCGACCTCGACGACTTCGCCCAACGACTCATGACCGATGACCAATTGTTCCGAGCCTACCGGCGGAGTGCCATATTCAAAGGCACAGATTTCCTTGTCCGTGCCACAGACGCCGGCCTCGAGCATGCGAAGCTTGACGTCCGTGGGGGTGAGAATCCTCGGTTCGGCTTGATTGATAATTTCAACTTTCCTTTTTTGCGGCGTGACGGCTATAGCTTTCATAGTGCGGTCTCCTAAAATTTGGCGATCAGTGGGTATGAACTACCCAATTCATCATGTCGTTAGATAGGTGTTGGAGATAAAAAGGTGCAGCCAGAATATAAATGTGGCGAGTAATCCGGGCCTTTTGGGGGGAAGCTTCAGCGGTTTGGGCTGAATGTTGAGTGATTGGAATTTTAGAAACGATTTCGTGGCATCGATGGTTTTCTTGTAGGTATTCAAAAAGGCCGTGCAATCCGGGCACTGACCCAAGTGTTTTTCGAAGGCCGCGAGAACCGTCGGGTTCAACCGCCCTGCCAAGTAATCCGCGATTAGGGCCACCTCATCTTTGCACGTGTGGTCTGGTAAGGCGGCCCGCTGAAATTTTGGTTTAATGTTCAATGAACTTTCTTTTCGTTTGATCGGGGGCTGCGGCATTTTTCGGTGATCGAGGGGCTTGCTATGCCCACGCTGAGTCTCTGTTCTCCAAGGTTCTTCCGGTGTTGGCTCGGTCGGGTCTCTTGCTACCGACCAATCGGACCGGGACCGACGAACGCGCGAGTCGGACGTTATGGGAATCAAAGATGCTCTTGAATGCCGAAAGAACCAGCCTATCATCTCTTGTCAGATCAGAGAGCGTATGGAGCAGTTCCATTATGGTAGTCCGAATGGGGGCCGCTCTACGGTGATTCGTCTTTTTTTGGCTGCCTGGTCCGTGTTTCATGTTCCTCTCCTTCCGGCTTTTCTCCCTCGTTGCATGTTAGATGCATCAGTCGAAAGAAAAGTTTCAAGGCCCTTTACATCTGGTGCATGATGATGCTCAAGATGGCTTGGTGCAGGAGAGAAAGCCAGAGGAGACGGAAGCTTCACTTCTTGATGAGACTCTGGAACGGAATCTCAAAGAGATAGCGCGGGTTCCGCATCTAGGCAGTAGCCGCTACGGCCTTCTTTTCGGTCGATGCCGTGGCGTCTGAGAGCGGTTCTACGAGCAAACCCAGGTCCCGAGCTTCCTTGGCGCATTGTCCACAGACGTTGAGGTTGAGAATGTCTGTGCGGATTCGGAAAACGGCCTCACCACCCCGGAACGACTTACATCGCTCGCAGTTCATCGAGGTTCCTTATCCTTCGCCTGGATTTAAGGTTCAGTAGTGACCGGTGTTCCCGAACGAAACCCAAACGGCTCTGAAACCAGGTTTTTTTTGGCCATTCCCAGGCTTGCTGCGGCAGCCCCTCTTCCTGATAATAGCCGTTGTTAACTCGACTTTGCATGAAGATCGACTTCCAAGTGTTCATGTAAACTGCCTCCCTTGTCGTCCTGAATCCCGGCGAGCTGCGTGTTAGATGCTGGATGAATTGAAATCGGTGCAGGGGTTAAGAGAGGGCGAAAAACAGAGGTGCGCGGCCCAGATAATCAGGAATCGGTGCCGGACTTTCGCATCTGACCGCGTAAAAAATCCAGAATATTATGCCTTACCTTTAGCGGGATCTCTTCAGGACGGATAGAACGGGTTACGGAGGCGGCCTTTTTGTAGGTATGGAGGAAGTTGACACAGTCAGAACAGATGCGGAGATGGCGCTTGAAATCCCGCCTGACGGATGGACTCAGCGTGTCGTTCAAGTACCCGAATATGAGGTCGGTTATCTCTTTGCAGGTTTTGTCGGTCAACGCCTTGGTCACGGCATTACGTGGTGTCATATCGATCCTTATGCTGCTGAATGGCCCAGATGGACTGCCAGCTTGCCACGGAGAAACAGGCGCGCGCGATGAAGTCTTGTCTTGACGGCAGAGACGGTCAATCCGAGCATTACGGCAATTTCTTTATCGGACATTCCCTCCATGTCGCTGAGAACGATCGCGCTTTTGTCCACGGGCTTCAACTGGTCCAACGCATCTTTCAGCAACTGCTGCAATTCCCGTTCGGCGTATTTTTCATCCAGCGTGTCGGACCAATCGACCACAGGCCGCACCGAATGGTGGCCGTCCTGCTGAAACTTGGGTAGGTAATCCTCGTATTCAACTTCTTTGTTCTTCTTGCTCCGGCGAACTTTACCGAGAGCCGCGTTTACTGTAAGCCGGTACAGCCACGTTGAAAATTGGGCGGTGCCGCGAAAACTTTTGGCCTTGCGAAAAGCCGTCCAGAAGACATCTTGAATGACTTCCTCGGCGTCTGCAACTTCGCCCAAGATTCTCTGGGCCACGTTGTAAAGCTTCGCCGAATAACGATTGAAAATCGCCTCGAGGGCTTGCTCATCTCCGGCCTTGAGACGCTCGATGAGATCTGTATCGTCAAACTCCGCTTTTCGTTTTCGGTTCAAACGCGCCGTAGCGCTGGGAAAGATGCTTACGGCCGGCATCTGTGGCATGGCACTAAGTCCCTCGACTGAACAGTTTTGATCCGTCATGGATCTATAGGCTAACATGGTCTTTCTCCTATTATTGATTGTCTGATCTCATCATCTTCGGCACTGCATCATTTCGCGTCCGATCGTTCCACTGTGTTTAAAAGCGTTTCGATGAATGGCGAGCAGTTGATAATTTTCAGCTGCTCGCTGCGGAGCCCGGCGAGCTTACTTGCAACCTCGTTGTTCATGAATACGACTCCCGCCATGTCCACCAAGATGATTTTCTCCTCAGCTTCTTGATGGCGCGCGCAGGCCGCTGCCAATTCTGAGTAAGAGGTAGAGGTCACTGCGCCGTCCAGTCGCAGTCTGACAGTTTTTCCATTTTCAGTATTTTCGGTGATTCTTAGCATATCGGTTCCACTCCATTGCATTCGCCAGGACAATAGAGCAAGCCATGCGCCAAAGCGGTAAGTTCCTTCTCTTGAGCCATTTTTTTGTCATTAACTCGCTGTTTGTGTGGTATCGCGCTGCGATATTTCGCAATAGTTGCGAAATATCGCCATACTGAGTAACAGTAATTACGAGGGTTTATTATGGCAGCCGCGCTTGAAGAGATCTTACGCCACCTGACCGAAGGGACCGCCGCCGTTACTGGCGGCGATTTCTTCCGCTCGCTGGTCCGTAGTCTGGCTAAAACACTTGAGGTTCGTTACGTATGTGTCACTGAGTGCACGGATGCCACTAAAACCCAGGTTCGAACGCTCGCATTCTGGACCGGGGAAGATTTCGGTGAGGACGTGACCTTCAACCTGCGCGGGACACCGTGCGAGAAAGTCATCGCCGGGGAGGTATGTTGTTATCCGGAGCGTCTTCAATCTCTTTTTCCTGAAGACAGAGATTTTGTAGCTCTACAAGCCGAAAGTTACATGGGCATTCCGCTTCACGGCTCATCGGGAGAGATCTTGGGCCACCTGGTGGTGATGGATGACAAACCGATGAGCGATATGGAGCGGCACGTTCCGATTCTGCGAATATTCGCCGCACGGGCGGGCATGGAGCTGGAGCGTAAGATTGCTGAAAATGCGTTAAGAAAGAGTCAGGAACGCCTGCGAATCCTGCTCGACATCAACAACGCCATTGTTACCAAGTTAACTCGCGAGGAGCTGTTCACGGCCATCGCGGAGGTCCTAGCTCGGGTTATCAAATTCGATCGACTCGCGCTTGCCATGTATGATCCGGAGTCTGATGTCTTGCGCCTCGTGACTTATGCGGGGCCCTATCGTCGCGATGACTACACCCCCATCGGCCGCGTGCTTGATCTCAACGATAGCCCTGCGGGACGGGCGTTCTTAAATCAAAAGCCCGTGCTGCGACGGGACCTCGAATTGGAACGCCAAACCTCTTCAGAGGAACGCGCCTACGGACACGGCTTCAGGTCTTTATGTGCGCTGCCACTCACCGTTCGCGGCAGAAGGATTGGGGCGATTACCGTGGGAAGCCTCGCGAAGGACCAGTATACCGAGGCGGACACAGAGTTCCTCGTGGAAGTCGCCAATCAAATTGCCATCGCCGTTGACAACATGAGATCTCACGAAGAGACCGAAGCGTTGAAAGCAAGGTTCCAGGCTGAAGCCGTTTATCTCCAAGAGGAGATCAAGACGGAACACAATTTCGAGGAGATCATCGGCCAAAGTGCTCCAGTGCGGCAGTTGCTGCGCAAAGTCGAGCAGGTAGCGCCCACCGAGGCGACCGTTTTGATCCAAGGCGAGACCGGCACCGGAAAGGAGCTTGTGGCCCGCGCAGTTCACAATCGGAGCCGGC
>JAHKKJ010000602.1 GCA_020027655.1 Deltaproteobacteria bacterium
CTCCTAGACTATGCCGGCCCCGCCGAGTTCCCGCCGACGGACCAGCCGCACGGCGTCGGCGAACACCCGCACCGGGGCTTCGAGACGGTGACGATCGTCTACCAAGGCGAATTGGAGCACCGGGACTCAGCCGGGAACCAGGGCAAGATCGGTCCCGGCGATGTGCAGTGGATGACGGCGGCTTCCGGCGTCGTCCATGAGGAGAGGCATGCGCGTGAATTCGCTAAGCACGGCGGCACGCTGGAGATGGTGCAGCTCTGGGTGAATCTTCCGGCCAAGCTCAAGATGTCTCCGCCGGGCTACCAGACGCTTCTCGACCGGCAAATCCCCGTCGTGAACCTTCCTGACGGAGCCGGTGTTGGACGCGTGATTGCCGGGGATCTCCAGGGGATGAAAGGCCCAGCCCGCACTTTCACGCCGATCAACCTGTGGGATCTGCGGCTGAAGGCTGGTCGTCGCACGGACTTGAGCCTGCCAAGCGGCTACACGACGGCCCTATTCATCCTGACAGGAGATGTTGTGCTGAATGCGTCAGAGACGGCTAGAGAAGTGGAGTTGGCGTTATTTGACCGTGATGGACAGCGCGTAACAATCGAGGCCCGGGAGGACGCGACCATCCTGGTGCTGAACGGCAGGCCGATTGACGAGCCGGTTGTCGGCCAAGGGCCTTTCGTCATGAACACGCAGGAAGAGATCCGCCAGGCGGTCGAAGATTACCATAGCGGTCGGATGGGGCGGATTACCTCTTGATCGGCAAAAGGGGTCGGGCGCCCTTGAGTCGGGTGGGTGAGATGCTGCGGCGAATCGAGCTGCTCCGGGCGAGTACGCGCGGCGCGATGTCGCCGCGATCCTCCTCCAGTGGGCCAACCCCGAGTAGTAGCGAGTCTAATCCGCTTCGCTTCCCGGGGGGAAAGCAAAATATCAAATTATCGGTATCAACCCTTTTAACGATAATAGCGCGAGTGTACGGCATTTCGCCAAGCGAAAATCAAGAATCAACAACGGCGGCCGGTTTGACTCGACTGTTGCAAGAGTGAGCCGGCTTCCGGTAGCGCATAACCAGCTTCAAGATATGGACGCCGCTCACGACAACGACCAAAAGTCCAATCGTCAGAAAGACCATCGTCACTCTAATCACGTTTGGTAAAGTGTTGGTTGCCGTTGCTGCCGTCCCCTGTTTGAACGCCAGCCATCCACGCATCATCATCAACTCGCCCAAGAGCCAGCCCGTCAACCAGATCCCGGCAATGATGCCGAGAGCGATGCTGAGCTGGACGAAAATCAAGCGCATGCGTTGTGGCCGACTTTTTCTTCTGAGCGTTTTGCGGAGTTCGTGAAACGGCATCCAGAGTGCGCTGAGAAGATAGAAGACACCACCAATTCCAGTGCCAGGAAGGCCTGCATTCATATCTCAATGACCTTTCTCATAGACCATAAACGAGCGGCGCCGTACCCATTCCGACCAGACCGCCTCCAGAAAAAAGACCGCATTGACCACACGCAACACAAAAAATGCCGGCAGGCTGGAAAGCGCCCTGCCAAACTCGTTACGAGGCCAGGCACCGGCCACCAATGGTATCAGCAGTGCAGGAATGTCGATAATATAGCCCAGAAGCAACCATGGCTTTTGAAGAATCAGCGCCAGTAGCGGCAGAACAAAGAGAAAAGCCAGCGAGGCAATGACTGCATCCCATGTTACGACGGCGACCGCAGAACGGAGATAAGGAACTTCGAGCAGCCCCTTCCAGTGGAGTTTCACGTTCTGTACGAAACCATGGGACCAACGGCGAAGCTGCTTGCTCATGAATTCATAATTGTAAGGCTCAATCGGATACGCGACCGCCTCAGGAATGAAGCGCACTTTGTGTCCTGTCTGATAGAAGGTCCAGGTCAAATCCATGTCTTCGGCCAGTGTGCGCGTCGACCAGCCTCCATGCGCCTGCAGCACGTGGGTTCGATACATCGAGAAACAGCCGGAGGAGATCATCGGTTTTCCATAATAGTCCTGAACCTGTTTGTAAAACGTGAAAGCAAACAGGTACTCGATGTAGCGCCCACGCTCCCAAAGCGTGCGCACGCGACGAGGCAGCACAAAGCCGCATGCTGAGGCGACGCCAGGATCCTCGAAGGCGACTTGCAGCTTTTCAATGGCATCGGGTGCCAGCGTGGTGTCGGCGTCGATGGCCATCACAAATTTCGTTTTGACCATTGGAAGAGCGAAGCTCTGTGCGCCCGCCTTGGAACCGGTATTCGTTGCAGGACGCACAACCGTTACGCCGAAAGTTCTGGCAATATCTCCTGTTCCGTCACTCGAGCAATCATCGACGATGATGATTTCATCCGGAATGCGTGTTTGCTCCTGTAAGCTCCGGATCGTGTCGGCAACCGATTCAGCTTCGTTATAAGCAGGAATGATGACCGTTAATCCTGAGTCTATGGGCGCTCGAGCCTGTCTCGAGACCTCTAGAAGGCACGTGTCGTTCATCGCAACTGTTATAGAAAGCACTGTTTTTGGTCCGTATGATTCGTGGCAGAAAGCACGTCTGCAAAAAAAGCATTTTGGAACATGTGATTCTAGCGCGTGGACCTTGGTGTTCCGGTGCGTGATCTGGCTAATCGCCAGGAAGTGCTCATAGGGACGGTGGGAGCTCATGGCGCCCCCAGACGTAGCGGACGGCCGCGGCCTAGACCCCGACCGCCACGAGCTTCAGCGTGAGAGTGTCCGGGGATCTCTAGCTAAGTTTACATATATATGGATTCGTAAAATGCAAAGTCCAGGCCAAATGGGACAAAAAGCATCTTTCGTGAAGCGAATTGTCGAAAAACGGCGAGATATACTTCAGTGAATCTTAAGAGTCGCTACCTATTTCGGACAATCTGGCAAGTTCCGGACAATCTGGCAAGCGGGTCTGAAGGTGAATCCGGGATGGGAGCCACCAGGATCAGCGTTGAATACGTGCACAAAGGCCAGAGGTCCGCGTGACCCTGTCCGGGAGCCGGGTCGCGAGGTGCTGCAGCAGATCGAGCTGCCGCCGCCCGAGTACTCCCGCCGCGAGGTCGCCGTGATCCTCCTCCAGCGGGCCACCCCCGCCCAATTGCGGATCTAATCATCGGGTGTCAGGTGGGCATCACTTGAAAAAGGCCACCACCAGGTATTTGTCAACAAGCGATTTGACCCTTTTGGTCTTGATAAGATGAGGGTTCAGGGGGGGCGGGTTACTTGTGGATAAGCTGTGCTCGGACGCCGAGCTCTGATGCCGCTGCGACAAGGCGCTTGAATAGCGTTCTGGAGAAGATGGTGTCGCGTCCTTCCGAGAGCTTAAGGTTTCTGGCTGCCTTTATGAGCTTTCTCCAGAGGGCGTAAACCTGCTGGGAGGTTGGGTCGTTCTCACCTGTGCTTAGGGCGTCGAGGACGCAAGAGATGATGCCGAGGGGCCTTCCTCGATGGATGCCGGGGTCGTGGCCGGCCACGTCGCTGAGGGTTCTACTTAGTCTGTTCCTGACCTTCTCGAGCAGGATAAAAAAGTATGGGGATGGAGAACTCTTGTACCTTCTC
>JAHKKJ010000603.1 GCA_020027655.1 Deltaproteobacteria bacterium
TTCGAGCGGAAGAGGGCACCGCCACGCGAAATCGCGCGCGCCACCGCCGTGGCGATCTTGGGATTTGCTTCGAGGTAATCCGGACGAACCATCAGTACTTCATAGGGGTAATCGGTCAATTCCGGTATTTCACCTTTGCCCAGGGGAATCAGCACATAACCCTTGCCGCTCGGCTCCGTGATTTCGGCCGAAGGTGGAGAGAGCGCGTAGGCATCGATCACGTTGTTCATCAACGAGGGGGGAAGTTCGGGCGCTCCGATATAGACGAACTTGAGTATGGTCGCAATCGCGCCGGCTTTTTTCACCAGGAATTTGAAGATCTGCTCAGAGGCAGCCCCCGGGCCGGTGGCGCCGATGGTGCCCAACTGCGTCAACGCTTTGAGCCGCGCGTCCAAGGGGCTTTGGCGCGTGAGCCCGAACTTGTCCACGATCGCCTTGCGCAGGACCACGCTCAGCGTCATGGCACGGTTGTGCGCCTGGATCGCTATCGCCGGCGCCCCTTCAAGCTGCGCCAAGACCAGTCCCTCTGAAGTGGAAGCGCAGAAATTGGAAGAGCGGCCGACGACCGCGTTCAAGCAGACCGAACCGCTTGGTGATGGGGTGATCTTGACCCGTACCCCTTCCGCTTCAAAGTATTTGAGCTGCTCAGCCACCCAAATTGCTGCGAAGGCAAAATTGGGCACGGCCGTCAACAGGGTCGCTTCGGGCAACTCCTTTTGTTGCGCTTGCGCTTGAGGCATTGCCCCCCATAAGAATATGAAGACGGTCAAAGCACTGATGCTGACAGGAAGTCCGATTCGCCGTTTCATCGCAGAATCTCCTTTCTTCTATGCCTGGATTTGAATATGTTCCGTCTGAGTTTGCCAGCGCAACGCTCTCTTTTCGATCATCGCTGCTATTTTGTCCATGACGATCACCATGATCATCAGTACGATGATGCCGACGAAGACGTCGGCGGTCTTGAAAATTCCCGCCGACATGCGGATGAAAAAGCCGACGCCCTCGGTGGCGGCGACGAATTCACCGACGATGGCGCCGATCACGGCGAAGGGGATACTGGTGCGGATGCCTGTAAAGACGTAAGGCGATATCGCCGGAAGGATCACCTTAAAGGTTAACTTCCATCCTCTGACTCCCATGAGGTTCGCAAGGTCCACGTATTCGCGGTCCATCTGTCTCATGCCGGTATAGGTGTTAAAGAAGTTGAGAAAGAAGGTCAGCAAGAAAACCACACCGACTTTGGACCAGAGACCGATTCCCAGCCAGACGATGAAAAGCGGGGCCAAGGCGGTGCGCGGGATACCGTTCAACGCGATGATGATAGGCTCAAAAATTTCGGCAAGAAGCCGGCTGCGCCCGAACCAGTAGCCCAAGGCAATGCCTGAAATCGCGCCTACAGGAAATCCAATGGCGATTTCTTGGAACGTGACCCAGGTGTGTTGGATCAAATCGCCGGAAGTAAAGCCGGTGACCAAAGATGAGAGAATCCGGCTTGGGCTGCTGATTAAAAAAGGTTCGATCCACCGTCCCGACGCGATTTCCCAGAGAAGCAAAAAACCCCCGATGATAACAAAGCGGATGATCGTGACTCCGAAACCGTGCATGGAAAGCACACCGCCGCTCTGCACCACGGCGGCATTGGATGCTGTGCCAGCTCGTGAGTTTTCTTCGCTGATATCCTTAGACATCGAAATCCATCGTTAGCGCGTGCCAATGTTCAGTTCGTGACGGAAGATATTCCACAACCGGCCATAGGCTTCGTCAAATCCTTCTTGCCGGTGAATTTCAAAGATGTTACGCGGCCTTTTCATGAAAACGTTGATAATGTCTTTGATTTGTCCCGGCCGGTGAGTGATGACCACCACCCGGTCGGCAAGCGCAACCGCTTCCACTAAGTCGTGGGTGACGAAAACGATGGTCTGGCGCTTTTGTTCCCAAATTTTCAACAACTCATCCTGAAGCACCATGCGCGTCTGGGCATCGAGGGGCCCAAAAGGTTCGTCCATGAGAATGACCGCGGGTTCGTAGGCCAGGGCGCGAATGATGGAAGCCCGCTTGCTCATGCCGCCGGAAAGCTGGGCCGGATAATATTTTTCGAATCCAGCTAGACCGGCGAGATTGATGAACTGCTGCACCTGATGCTCGCGTTTTTCTCGCGGATAGCGTTTGGAGTCCAGACCGAACCCGACGTTTTCCTCCACGGTCAGCCAAGGAAAGAGCTTACTCTCCTGTGGGACATAACCCACTTTGGTATTGAGCCCGCGGACTTCTTCATTCTGGCAGAGAATTCGCCCGGAGGACGGCGGAGAAAAGCCCGCGATGAGCTTCAGTAAAGTAGATTTGCCGCAACCGCTGGGACCGACTACGGTGATGAATTCGCCATGGGAAATGTTTAAAGAGACGCTCTGGAGCGCGCTAATCGCGCCCTCGTTGGGGGTTCGAAAAAGCTTGGAGACGTTTTCGACCTGGATGACGGGTTGGTTTTCTTGGCTCGTTTGAATTGCTGTTTTCGCCATGCCTGTGGGGTTCAAGATTTCACGGGACTCCGCTTATCAATCGACAAACCCGCCTGCTCGAATAGTCCCAGCTAAGGTTGCTCAGTCTATATCAAACTCGATAGCAATTTCCCAACGCCTTTGACGGCGGTCAAACTGCCGAAACCTTACCACGATTCGCGCGTTCGCCTTGCTTTTGCGGCACCCAATAAGTAACGTACAAAACTTCAAATCCCAATCCCACTTAGGAGGGTACGTGAAAGTCATCAGCGAGTCCGTGATCAAGAGCAATACGGGAAAGGCTTTCTCGGTAAAGAAAGGCCATATCATTCGTGTCATCGGCGAATCGACGGCTGACTACGTCGTGTTCAATTTGCACAACGTCAAAGAGCGTTTCGATCAGGCGCGGACGAAAGTGGATCAGGGAAAGATCTACGTAACAACCGGCGACTGCCTGATCTCGAAGTACAATAATGTGATGATGACCATCGTCAAGGATACCTATCGGGGAACCCACGACATGGAGAAGGGGATGTGCAGCACGTCCTTCTATAAAAAATGGGGCGAGCAAATCTTCAAGATCTATGGAGGCGTGTGGAAGAGGCTTGGCCGCAAACGGGGTGCCGCTCCTAAACACGGCTGCTGGGAGAATCTTGCCAAAGCTCTAAAGCCTTACGGCATCGCCAAGGAAGATGTCCCTAGCCCGCTCAATGTTTTTCAGACCATGGTGATCAATGCTAGAACCGGCTCGATGCGGTACGCTATGACACGGCCTCGGCCCGGCGGAGATATGATGGATCTGCGCGCTGAGATGGAGTGCCTGGTAGGCATCAGCGCTTGCCCGGAGGGGGGGCGGGGAAAAGATTTACGAATCGTTATCTATAAATAACCAATCAGTTTAAAACGTTCAAACGCTACGCTCCGTTCAATTCCCCCTCCTTCATCCTCCCCCGCGCGGCGCGCTTATCGTCACCCATAATCCCCCTTGCTGGGAAAAATGCGGGACGATGAGTTAGGGGGTTGTTCAGAATGAAGTTTTTGAACGAGCAAGACTCCGGTA
>JAHKKJ010000113.1 GCA_020027655.1 Deltaproteobacteria bacterium
GCTCGAAATAGACGCGCGCCTCGGCACTTGCTCCGCGCAGCAGAGCTTCTTCGCCGAGCAGACGCGCTGGGGTTTGGCCGACAAAGACGGCAATAAGGCCGACCCTGTCAAGCTGGGTATGCCGGCGGCCTTTCCCCAGGATCTGCGCAACCTTGTAACTTTCAAAGACTTGGGTGACGGCAAGACGGAATTGACCGTCACGGAATATGACTGGACGGTCGGCCAAATGATGGAGATGTCCAAAATGGGCATGGAGCAGTGTGTCGATAAGATGGCGGCGAGCTTTGCCAAGGCTTAGAGTCGCTGAGGAGAAAACACCATGCAATACATGCTGATGTGCTGCTTCGACGAGAAGCGGTGGGAAGAGATTCCGGAAGCGCAGCGCGACGGGATCATGCGGGAGTACGGCGAGTTCGTGCAGAGCCTCGTCAATAGCGGTCATTACCTGGCCGGCGCGAAGCTACAGTCGAGCCTGACCGCCGCCACCGTCCGCAGCAAGAACGGCAAGCCGGCCATCACCGACGGACCTTTCGCCGAAACCAAGGAGCAGTTCGGCGGCTATCACCTGGTCGAGTGCAAGGACCTCGACGAGGCGATTTCGATCGCGAAGCGCATGCCGACGATTCCATTTGGCGGCACGATCGAGGTACGTCCACTGGAGCGAATGTCGGCCGTATAAATCGATTCAACCCAAAGGAGAAGACATGGCAAATAAAATATTCGTCAATCTACCGGTAAAAAATCTCGTTAAGCCCGTGGAGTTTTTCACTTAACTTGGCTTCACGTTTAATCAGCAATTCACTGATGAGACCGCCACATGCATGATCGTGACTGACGACATATTCGTCATGCTGTTGACTGAAGAAAAGTTCAAGACCTTTACGCCCAACGAGATTTGCGACGCCAAGAAATACACAGAAGCGCTTGTGTGCTTATCTCTCGAAAGCCGAGCCAAAGTCGATGAGATAGTTCGAAAAGCAGTCGCTGCCGGAGGCGCTACTTACAATAAACCGCAAGACCATGGTTTTATGTATGGACACGGATTTCAGGAGCAAAAGTACGCCGCGAGCTTGGCTGGGACCCAGGCTTTCGCTTGAGAATCCGAGAGGCTACCCGCGCGCTGTCAGCAACGACGCACCGGTTGCAGTGAGTGTAGTCCTGATGCGCTGCGGAGCGCCCAGCGCTGGCAGGCGTGAATTTTGAGAGGACGTGGTACAGTCACGGCCAGAACCAAGGGCTCTAAACAAAGGAGGTAATTTATGGCAATTGTTCTCGATCACACCATCGTGCCGGCGAAAGATAAGGTCGCCTCAGCCGAATTCTTTGCCGAGATCTTCGGATTGAAGGTCAAGCCGGGGCAAGGCCACTTCGCGCAAGTGCAAATCAATGAGAGCCTGACCTTTGACTTCGCCGATGAGCCCGAAGCATGGGGCGGGCCGGGTTTCGACCCCAGGACCGGCAAGAGCCATCACTACGCCTTTCATATCAGCGAGGCTGAGTTCGAGGCGATCTTCGGCCGGGTGAAGGCCAAGGGACTTCCCTACGGCAGCGGGCCCTACAACCACACCGATGGCCAGATCTACAGCCGCCGGGGCGGGCGAGGCTTCTACTTCGAGGACCCTAACGGCCACCTGCTGGAAGTAATGACGGTGCCCGAGACGGGGAGCTGAAAGGTAGCGGCATGATTCGTCGTCGGCGAACTTAGCCGGATGACAAGGCCGCCGCGGCTGAAGGCGGGCATGAGCCAACATGGAGTATTAATATCAATCAAGGGTCTGAGTAAAACCCTATGGCTACTATCTACAAAGAAATTGCAATCGAGCGAAATAGAGAATTTGTTTGGGACGCGATCCGCGATGTGGGCGCTATCCATAAACGTTTGGTACCTGGGTTCGTAGTGGACTGTAGACTTGAAGGTGACTCGCGAATCGTTACCTTTGCAAATGGAATGGTCGTGCGTGAACTCATCGTCGACGTCGACGATAAGACGTGCCGACACTCTTGGTCCGCTCGCGGCGGGCCTCTCACTCACCATAACGCGTCTATACAGGTTTTCTCAGACGGTCACGACAAGTGTCGAGTGGTTTGGATAGCGGATTTGATGCCAAATGAAGCCGCCGAAGCTATTGGTGAAATGATTCAACAGGGATTAAACACCATGAAACAAACTCTGGAAAGCAGCCCGGCCGGTGGCTAACAACGATCACAATTTGATAGAAAGGTCCGAAAAATTTAGCGACGATGTCCTAATGGTGTTCCTTCGTTCGTCGTAGTAATGAAGCAAGACAAAAACCATTAATAATAAGGAGAATAATTATGAGCACACCGACGAAGTCGGAATATATGTTGTTGTTCCGGGGCACCGATTGGCACAAGGGCCTCTCGCCGGAAGAGATCCAAGGAGTCGTAAACCAGATGAAAGCCTGGTTCGACCGCTTGACCGCGGAGGGCAAAGCTAAAGCCGGAAAACCACTCTTCCAAGAGGGCAAAATTGTTTCACAGAAAAAGGGCCGCTCGGTGGCGGACGGCCCGTTTGCCGAATCCAAAGAAGCGATCGGTGGTTTTTTCTTGCTCGAGGTGAGTAGCCTCGACGAGGCTGCAGAGGTCGCTAAGGATTTCCCAGGCTTGAACTACGGCGCGACCGTGGAAGTAAGGCCCGTAGCGCCTGAATGCATGCTGGCGGTGAGTTCCCAAGAAAAGAGCGCGGCCCAGCCCGCGCGCGCGAGCGCATGACCTTTCACCGCTAACAAGTTGTTGAAAAACTCCCTCGGAGTCCTTCGACGAGCTCAGAGCTTGCCCTGAGTATATCGAAGGGACGAACGGAAACAGGTTAAAATGATTCATTTCATAGAATCCGTTTGTGCTGAGGCACTCGAAGCACGATTCCGCTTTTTTCAGCACCCTGCTAGCCGTGAAGCGATTCGCTTAGGCGCGTTGTTGGCCGAACACTCCGCGGGCAATCAACCCCGGGCTCATGCCCTGCTGGCGCTGATGTTGCTGAACGGCGCACGGTTGCCAACCAGAGTGGACGCGGACGGAAACATTCTCCGCCTCGAAGAGCAGAACCGTTCGCAGTGGGACCAGTCGATGATCGCGCGCGGCTTGTATCACCTCATGCAATCCACCGCCGGGGACGAAGCCAGTGAATATCATCTTCAAGCCGCCATCTCAGCCTGTCATTGCGCGGCGCAGGATTACGAAGCGACGGACTGGCCGCGCATCCTCTCCCTTTATGACCGATTGATTGAGATCGATGACTCACCCGTCGTGGCCCTCAATCGTGCCGTGGCGGTTGCTAACGTTCGCGGGCCGAGGGCGGGAATCGAAGCGGTAGAAGCCATTCACGCCCGGCAGCAGTTAAATTGTTATTACCTGCTGTACGCGGTCCTGGGCGAGTTCGAAGCGGACTCCCTTGGTTACGACGACAAGCAAAAGCAAAAGAAGATAAAGGATCGCCCTCGCGGCGATATGGGCCAAGCCCGTAAGACTATTCTGCTTCATTCTCTGTGGCTCCTCTATCGCGGTATTCTGGAAATCACCGCGTCGAGTTTTGCCGTATTTGGATCCTGGTCGCCGTAAGCCTTGTGGAGCAGATCCCGGACTTTCTTCAGGAGCGCCAAATAGTCCGACTGAATTTCGTTTCTCACTTCGGCGGAGAGACTTTTAAATTCATGGTCGATGTTGTCTATCCAATTAGGTAGGTAACTCTTGTCGACCTTTTGTTCGGCGTAGAGATAGCCCTCTAAAGAACCCAAGCGGGACGCGAGATCAAAAAGCAGGCGGTTGGTCGATAAGGATTGAAACTTATCCATCGTAACGCTCCTTTTTATCCGGGTCGGGGTACCGCTCAACGGACCTTGAGATCAAGAGCGACGGGACCCTTGTCACCCTTTCGAGTCTGAAACTGTACGGTGTCGCCCTCGTTAAAGTCTTCAATCTGAGTTCGGGGCGCGAGACTTCCGCGATGAAAGAATACATCTTCGCTGCCGTCGTCAGGAGTGATAAATCCAAACCCCTTCTGTTTAATAATTTTCTTAATCGTTCCGGTCATGGCTAGCTTCTCCTCTTTCCTAAGTCAGTTGTATGAGACTCTTGACGCGGATTGGGCCCTCCCAGTCCTTGACAATTCTTAGCTCGCTCCCTAGGTTGATGCTTCCGACTACATACATCCAAAGCCAACTTGAGTTCAATTCTTTATTATATTACTGGCCACGGGTATGGCCATGCAGTTCGTTCCAGCCAAGTCATTGGCAGTCTGAAAAAGACCTCTCCAGATCTGCAGATTCACGTTCGTACTACGGCACCGGAATGGCTCTTTCTAGACCGTGCCCTTCAATCTCGTCAGGCGATCGACGTTGGCATACTACAAAAAGACAGTCTCGAGATGGACCTTGATAGAACGTTGCGAGCCTGCCAGTCATTGCATGACAGCGTACCGCGCCTCATTGAGCAAGAAGCCAATTTTATTAGAGAACATAAGATTCGCCTGATTTTGGGTGACATTCCGCCGCTCTGTTTCGAGATCGCGATGCGGGCGTCGGTGGATTCTGTAGCGATCGCCAATTTTACATGGAGTGAGATCTACCGCGTTTATACCAAAAACTATCCCGCCTTCCTATCGCTCATTGAGGAGATGGAAACGTTCTATCGTAATGCAACCTTGGCTTTAACCCTTCCCTATCCTTGCGGTATGGAGATCTTTCCGCGACAAGAACCCATCCCATGGGTTGCCCGTACTTCTCCTCTGACAAAGCAAGAGGGTAGGAAAGCATTTCGGTTACCCCAATCCGCCACCATTGTTCTCCTGAGTTTTGGCGGCCTAGGGTTGGAACGTCTACCGTGGAGCAACTTGAAGCAGCTGGGCGATTTTTTCTTTGTGACGACTGGGGAAACCAAGCAAGAAACAAACAATCTGCGCGTCTTGCCGGAAGCCCAGCGAAAATATGAAGATCTGGTTCGCGCCGTAGATGTCGTAGTCACCAAGCCTGGATATGGAATCGTTGCGGATGTCATTTCCCATCAAGTGCGGACACTGTATACCGAGCGTGGCGAGTTTGCTGAATATCCGCATTTGACGCGGGCGCTGGACGAATGCGCGACCGCTGAGTTCATACCCCAGGATCAGTTGTTATCTGGGAACCTGGCTCCCTACTTGACCCGGCTGTTAAACAAAAAAGAAAGCTGGCCCGCCGTGCCCCTCGACGGTGCCGCAGTAGCGGCAGCGAAGATTTTGGGGTTGATCGATCGTTGAATGCATATCACAAGGGGTGGGTATCCAGTATTGACAGGCCTTCATCAATCTACCAGACTTGAAGCATACTTATGGCAATACGCAAAGTCGTAATAGCACAACCGCGCGGCTACTGTGCCGGCGTGGAGATGGCCGTCGAGACTGTGGAACGAACACTTCAGCGACACGGCGCACCGGTTTACGTGTTTCATGAAATCGTTCACAACCAGCATGTAGTCCAAGATTTTACCCGGCGTGGCGTACGTTTTGTCCAGTCCATAGATGAGGTGCCTAGACGTGCCAAATTGGTCCTCAGCGCGCACGGCGTCTCTCCAGCGGTGTGGCAGAAAGCCAAAGAGCAACAAATCGAGATTGTCATCGATGCAACCTGTCCCCTGGTGGACAAGGTCCACCGCGAGGTGAGAAAATTTGCGGCACGAGGTTATTGGATCATATTGATCGGTCACGAAAGGCACGATGAGATCGTCGGAACAAGTGGCGAAGCACCAGAGCGAATTCGCATCGTAGCCGATGTTGCAGACGCGAGGGCTGTCGATATTCCGGATCCTGAAAAGGTCATTGTTCTGACTCAGACTACGCTCAGCGTCGATGATACTCGCGAAGTGATTGATGTCTTAAAGGAAAGATTTCCGCGCATGATCACGCCGGCGAAAGAGGACATCTGTTATGCGACCCAAAACCGGCAAGACGCCGTAAAGCAATTGGCTGGGGAAGTAGAGTTAATTCTGGTGATCGGATCCCGTAACAGCGAAAACTCAAACCAGCTTTGCAAAGTGGCGCGCGCTCGTAGGACGACTGCGTATCTTATCGACGATCATCATGCCATTGATCCGAGCTGGCTAGCAGGGGTAGAACGGATTGGTATAACGTCCGGTGCTTCGGCCCCTGAAAGGTTGGTTCAGGAGACCGCCGATTTTTTCAAAGGACAGGGTGCTGAAATCACCTACCTCGGCTTTGCTGAAGAGAATATTCATTTTGCCCTTCCTCCCGAGCTCGATTCAGAAAATCTGCCGCGCTGACGAGCATACATATCGCGCCCTGTGATATTGGCCGGCGCCTATTTGCTATGCAGATGCCTAATTATTAGGCAATCAAATCGATTCTAGCCCTCCCATTCAACACATAACTATTGATTAGGTAGGGCAAAATAAAATCCACACGGTGGCACATATGTTGCCCTAAGACTTCAAAATTACCTTTTTACTCCCTAAATAGATTATTTTTTGTGCAGAGAAAAGGAGGGCTGGTCGTGAATCAACAGAAAAACTGGGGGATTTTCTTTGTGCTGCTGTGGGTTTTAGCATTAACGATTCCTGTTCTTACGTTTGGTCAAGAATCAAATCAACCAGCCACAACGCCGCCTGGAACTGCTGCGCCGGCCGCTCCAGCGGAGACACCTCCGCCGCCAGCTGTGCCTTCAGCACCGAGCGCTGCGGCGCCTGCTCCCCAGGCAAAACTCGACAAAGGCGACAACGCATGGATGCTAACCTCGGCCGCTTTGGTATTGATGATGACCATTCCCGGCCTCTTTCTCTTCTACGGCGGCTTGGTTCGAGGGAAAAATGTCCTCGGCACCATCATGCAGAGTTTTATTATTGTCGCTCTCGTAAGTATTCAGTGGGTCCTCTGGGGCTACACTCTGGCGTTTGGACCGGACGTTGGCGGAATTATTGGGAGCCTTGCTTGGTTTGGCCTGAACGGAGTCGGCACGGAACCGAATGCCGATTACGCTGCTACGATTCCCCATCAGACTTTTATGATCTATCAGATGATGTTCGCGGTTATCACTCCCGCGCTGATCACCGGGGCTTTCGCGGAACGCGTGAAATTTGGTGCCTTCTTGGTTTTCATTCTGTTGTGGGCAACGTTTATCTATGATCCTCTTGCTCATTGGGTATGGGGTCTAAAGGGATGGATGCGTGAAATGGGAGCGCTCGACTTTGCCGGTGGCACTGTGGTGCACATTAGTTCAGGCGTCTCGGCTCTCGTGGCAGCTTTGGTATTCGGTAGGAGGATCGGCTATGGCCAAGAAGCGATGCCGCCGCACAATCTTCCTTTCAGCGTAATCGGGGCGGCGCTTTTGTGGGTAGGTTGGTTCGGATTCAACGCCGGCAGCGCCCTTGCCGCTGATGGCCTCGCTACTTCTGCTTTCGTGGCGACCCATATAGCGACGTCAGCAGCCGCGCTTTCTTGGATGGTGATGGACTGGATTTTTAGAGGCAAACCAACCGTCCTGGGAGCCGCCAGCGGTGCCGTCGCCGGTCTCGTTGCTATCACTCCGGGCTCAGGGTTTGTCGGTCCCATCTCAGCTATCTGGATCGGAATCGGCGGCGGCGTATTGTGTTCTATCGCTTGCAGTATAAAACCAAAGTTAGGTTACGATGATTCTCTAGACGTCGTCGGAGTTCACGGCATCGGCGGTACTTGGGGAGCGCTGGCAACCGGCCTTTTCGCCTCCAAGGCAATCAACGCAGCCGGTAATGACGGCCTCTTCTTCGGGAACCCAGGACAGCTTTGGGTCCAATTCGTCGCCGTTGTGGCGACATGGATCTTGGCTCTGGTCGGAACCTATATCATCCTATCCATTGTTAAGGCCCTTGCGGGTCTCAGGGTGTCTGATGAAGAAGAACGAATGGGTTTGGACTTGAGCCAGCACGACGAGCGCGCATATGAGTAATCATCGGCGCGCCACGGGCTAGCTGTTGATGAAAGAATGTGATAACAAAATTTGCGGTCGGAACAGCGTTGATAATGAAAAGAGAGGAGTAGTTAGATGAGTGTCAAGGACGTACTGGACCTAGTCAAGAAGAACAAAGTAGAGATAGTGGATTTTAAATTTGTCGATGTACCGGGGCTATGGCAGCACTTTTCGATTCCGGCGGCAGAACTGACGGCCGATCTATTTGAAGACGGGATCGGCTTTGACGGCTCGAGCATACGGGGATTTCAATCGATCAACGAATCCGACATGCTGTTGATCCCCGACCCCGACACCGCCATGATGGACCCGTTCACCGAGCATCCGACGTTGAGTCTTGTGTGCAACGTCATCGACGCGGTCACCCGAGAGTCCTACAGCAGGGACCCGAGATATGTGGCACAGAAGGCGGAGAAGTATCTTAAATCGAGCGGGATAGCCGACATCAGCTACTGGGGGCCGGAGATCGAATTTTTCATCTTCGACAACATCAGATTTGACCAGAGCTACAACCATGGATTCTACTACATCGATTCCGAAGAAGGCTTTTGGAACTCCGGCAACAACGACAAGCAGAACCTGGGCTACAAGATTAGATACAAAGAGGGGTATTTCCCCGTCCCGCCCATGGACCAGTACCAGGACTTGCGCTCCGAGATGGTCAAGAACTTGGAGAAGTGCGGGATCAAGATCGAAGTGCACCACCACGAAGTGGGCACCGCCGGGCAGACC
>JAHKKJ010000114.1 GCA_020027655.1 Deltaproteobacteria bacterium
CTCGAGTGAACTCCGGTGTGCGCCGCTGCCGGATGGCTTGGATGACTTCGGCCGAGATGCCGAACTTGAGCGCGTGGGGCTCGTGTATGAACCAGGCATATTTCGCCGTGGCCAAACGCGCCGAAACCAGGATCATCAACTCAAGCAACCGTCGTTCGAGCCTCACTCGTGAAGCAAACATCTCCTGCAACTTGAGCGTGTTTTCGCAGAGCTCAGCGTTGCGCAACCAAATCGCGAAAGGGCCACGCATGTGGCCACGCGCGCGCATTATTTGCTCGTAGATTCGTCGCTGCTCGGAAGAGAGTTTGGATTCGTCGATATCTGGCAAGCGTCCCATGGACTGATCCTTTCTGCTTATGATGACGGCTATCTGATACCAAAGGCCGGCAGATGGTCAAGAGACGCGCGGACCTGCAAGGAAAAAACTCGACCAACCGGCTCCAATCTGAGTTAGAAAAATTAATCTCGGCGGGGATGGGGCATCACCATCCATCGGACGCTATTTGCCAGCTGCGAAGGGTCGCAGTTGACTACTGAGGTTTCCTGCAGTGATTACATAGCCGGGACGGATCGGTAGTCCGGCCGAGCTTAATGCCTCCCCCACCCAGGTGTTACATGTCCTCAATAGACTGAACTTGCCTTCTGCAGCATAGAATCTGCCGTTCGAAAAAAGGCCCGGTCGAGCCTCAGCTGGCGCTGGCGGATGCGGTCTTGAAAAAGTATCGGATATGAACTTGACCAATCCCTGAAAACCTTCTTCCGATAGAGGGATTTCAACAATCTCCGCGCTGGGATAAGCCTTTTGCACAGCGTCCTTGAACCCAACAACGTGAAGAATACTGCCGCTTGACCAAAACGCAGCCTTGAGCGCCAAACCAAGCCCTCTGTCCGGCGCTGGGAAATAGTCCCTGTCTCCCCAGCTGAATTCCAGATACTCGGCAGAGGGAAAATCTCTAAGCTCGGGCAAAACAACAGCGGGGATATCCCCCTTCTTTATCACGATGGCCGCATGCCAGGCGTCATGAACGATAAAAACAGTCCTGACATTTTTCCCGTCTCCATGGAACCGGATCTCTGTAGCGGGGTTCGAACAAGCATAGGGCAAGAAAACGATAACGAAGAAACGAAGGAGTGACTTTAAAGAGGCCACGCAGGGCAAGTATGGCGTCGCCTGTCAGAAAATCAATACGATCTCGTCGATCTTTTTCCTAAGCCCCGGTGGAGCTTTCCTCCCGGGTGATCCTGCGTGGGTCTTTGTCATCTCTCAATTCGGCAAACGCTTACTTGCACGACCAGTCGGGCTGAAACGCACCCCAATAGCTTACAGAAGGCAGTTCTACCTCTATTAGGTCACAGCAGAATTGACCCCCTAGCTCTTGGACCATCCTTCCCGCTCCCTATTTGCCGATTCTGCTTCATGGCACAGCGGATGCTCTATCCGTTCGCCGGACGGAGGAGCGCATGAAAATCAATAACTTGATCCTGTCTGCCGCGTTGTTATTGTGGACAAGCTCTACTTCAGCTCAGACGATGACAGAAATCACGGGCCGGCAATGGATGGCGTCGGACAAGGATGTTCGAGAAATCTTTGTCTTGGGATACGTAAACGGATTGGAGCAATTACTCTCGCACTATAATTTTCAGATCCGAAGCGGCGCCGGGAAAACCTTTGATGCTCATGTGCTCGATGAGGCGTTGTACAAAAAACTGGCCAATGAACCGGAACTGAGAAGCGGCCCGGTAAGAGAAACTCTAATGGGCGTCCTCAACGATTACGCGGTTCTCACCGACAGGGTGGGCAACAACCTCCCGTCATGGCAGAAGCTCATGTCCACATCGGAATGCGCCGAATTGATGAAAGTCCTGTACGAAAACCAGAAATCCAAGATGGGATTCTAATCGTACGCCTTCGTCAGCGAGGGCTGCGATCGTATTTCGCTAAAATCTCCAATAACTTCTTCGCACCGGCTGGGGGCGCTACGCTGCCCGAGAGAATCTCTCTCGCCGTGACCGCCTTGCCGTAGTACTCCGCGTTGGTCTCATCCCGGGTGCCGATTACCGTACCTTCCATGGAAACGCCGGCGAAAAGTCCTTGGCTGCGGCTGTAAGTATACATAACCGCCCCCACGGCCATGCTGCCCTCGAGGTCACGTCCCACGGGACCCGTCGCTAAGCTCAAGGCGCCTCCGAAGGTGAAGTTGCCACCTTTCGCGAAAGCGACGACAGCATCAGGGGTGTTGAGAACAATCACAAGCTCAGAGACCTGACCCCCAGCCTGAAAGCCGAATCCCATCCCTCCCGCACCGATTGCCGAGGGACCGCTCCAACCTTTCTCGGTGCGCGCAAGGACAACGCCGGTCCCGCCTCTGCCACTGAAGACGAATCCGCCTTTCGTGAGGGTGAGAATCGCCAGGCCTTTTGCTTCGCGCATGATCACATCCGGAATTGCGGATTCAGGGATTTCCTGGAAGCGTTCAATGATCGAAACGGCCTGGTTGACGTCGTCCTGCATGGCGGCGTGCGCGGCGGCGGTAACCAGGCACGCGGTGAGTAGGACTGCACCCATTGATAAAATACTTGCTTTCATCGTAGCACCCTCCCCTCTTGTGGCTGCAATAAACTAGTTCTGAGAATCTTTATCAGGCTATGCGGAAGAATCAACCTGCTGGCGCCAGAAAAGTTCAACAATTCCGAGATCGCGCGCTCTCACGACCATCCATTCGGAACAGGTCGTCTCTAACTTAACCCTGGGGTCGGCAGCTGGTGTCCCTTCTCATCAGGGCTCTACCGACCTGCAGTTACTGCAACGGCAGCGTGAAAAGTTTTTGGTCTGGCTTAATCAAATGTTCGTGGCCGCTGTCCGTCACCGCCAATGTGTATTCGACCTGCACGGTACCCCAACCGACTTCGTGATTGGAAGCTTCCAAGTTAACGGTCATACCGGGTTCCATGGGAATGTTGGTGGTGTTCGGCAGGAACGGATCGTTTACTTCTTCTGCGGGCCCAATCAAGAACGGGAATTCCCTCGCTTCAAGACCGATGGTGTGGCCGAGAAAAAAGTTCGAATAATTCGGAATGCCCGCCGCGCGCACACCCTGAACCATAGTTTCGTAAAGGTCTTGTGGTCGCGCTCCAGGCTTAAGTGCCTCTACCGACTTCAGCACGCCTGCTTGAACGGCATCGTAGCGCTTGCGATGCTCAGCCGTTGGCTCCGCATCCACGCAGCCCGATTTGCAAACATCCGCATGATAGCCATTGATGGAACAACCCATGTCAACGCGGAAGATATCGCTCTTCTGCAAAACCTTATCTTTGATGGCGGGAAAGTTGCCGCCGCGGCTGACTGCCATGTGCATCCAGTAAACCTGCCCGCCTGCTCTAGCCACCTCAGCTTTGTAGATCCCAGCAAGCTCGCTCTCTTTCACCCCGGGTTTCGCGGCCCTCAACATAGCATCGATCGCCTGTTCATTCAGCGTGGCGGACTCCCGCAACCGCTGAATCTCGCCGGGCGTCTTGATCATGCGCACGTAGCGGAAAAAACTCGATGCCGGCTGCAGTTTAGCTTCCGGCAGAAACGATCCGATCGTTTCGTAGATCGTCAGAGGAATCCCGAAGTGGTCCATGCCGATCCGCCCTCGTTCCATACCTTTGTCCTTGATCAGCTGTGCGAGCGCTTTTTCCGGTGTCGGCCCTTTAGGTTCCCCTTCTGTGATTTCCACCGTGCGTCTTTCCTCCGGAGATAGTTTGCCCATATCGGGAACGCGGTGTTTGCGCGGGCGTCCGTAGGTGTAGGCTTCCTTAAGCCAGACGTCATCCAATGCCGCATAGCCGACGTCGCCGCCGGGAATCAGCAAAGCCGGCGATTGCGCAGTATCGCGCGGAAAAACCACATAGACCTGCGAGCCACCGTAGCGGTAGCCGTTCTGGCTCCACGAAGCATGGCCGCTCAAGTAATAGACGTTCTCCGGCGTCGCCGCGACGACCCCACTCAAGTCGAATTTGTCCATCAAAGCAAGCAAACGGTCGCGGTTATAAAGCATGGGGGTAACTCCTTCGCAATAGTTCTGGGTCTTGGCAACTAGAGTTCTGATTTGATATTCGGACTTCACATTTGGAGCATTGGGGTACTGGAGTGGTGGAGTATTGGGCTTTAAACCATCACTCCATTATTCCAGTACTCCATTACACCATTGCATTGTCATTTCCACGGCCTCGGTTCCAACGGTTTCACGCCAATCTCCAACAACGCCGGTCCCGGATGCGCCAGTGCGCGGCCCAATGCCGGCTGCAAATCATGCGGTTGCTCGACCCGCTCGCCGTAGGCCCCAAGGGCTCGCGCCACCGCCGCGTAATCGCCTCTTAGCGAAATGCCGATCTCGTGTCCCTTAAAACGCTCATGAAGCGTCTCCCGGCTGGCACCGAGACTTTCGTTGTTCAAAATTACCGTCAAGGTCCGAATGTCGTTGCGCGCCGCCGTCTCAATCTCCATGCCGGTCAAGCCGAAGGAGCCGTCCCCCGTGACATTGAGGACGGTCTTATCAGGATGGGCCAGTTTCGCGCCCATGGCCGCGGGCGTAGACCAACCCATGGCGCTTGTGCCGCCGAAGCCGATGAAGCCGTTCGGAAACAACGCCTCGTAATGGTGCGAGACATAGGCCCGCGTCACGCCGGCGTCGTGCAACAGAATCGAATTGCGGCGATCGAGGCAGTTGGTCAGGTCCCAACAGGCGCGATACGGATTTATGGGGACTTCGTCGGAAGTGAGCCGTTGGTTCCAGGAATCCATCCATTGCTTTTTGAGCTCGCTGATTTCTTCGGCGACAACCCCGTTCATCCCCTTGCGCCACCCGCCCAGTTTTTGCGTCCCTTGCTGAAGCAGCGCTTGCAGAAAAAGCTTTATATCGGAAAGCATGACCAGGTCCGCGGCGTAATTCTTGTGCAGCTCCGCAGGATCAATGTCCACCTGCACGAGCTTTGCGTGGGCAGGCTTGGGCAACCAACTGGAAGTCGCGTGCTGCCGGAAACTGCAACCTAAAGCAATGACCAGATCCGCTTCCTCGGCGAATTTCTTTGACTGCCCGGTGCTGTAGACCGCACGCGGGTAACCACCGAGGCCAAGGCACAAAGGGTGATCTTCCGGCATGGCTCCCTTCGCCGGCAGGGTCGCCATCACCGGCAGTGCGAACGCTTCGGCAACCTTGACAAGATCCTCCGTCGCGCCTGACCAGAGCGCCCCGCGTCCCACGTAAATCAACGGCCGCTTCGACTCGCGCATCAGCTCGAGCAATTTGTCGATGTCGTAGGGATCGGGACCGAAGCGTACGCGGCGCGTCTTGGTATAAGGAGGGATCTCGGCCTGCGCCATACTGATGTCTTGCGGGATCTCGATGATCACCGGTCCCGGTCGACCTGAGCGCGCCAAGGTAAAGGCGCGGCGGAATACCTCGGGAACGCGCTCCGGTGAAGGAATGCTGAAAGTCCACTTCGCCACGGTTTGGAACGTATCAAGGTACGGCACTTCTTGCAGCATTCCTTTGGCGAGTTGCTTGCGAGAGCTGTGACCGAAGATGACGACAAGGGGAACGCAGTCAGTAAACGCATTGACGATAGCCGTGAAGGCGTTACATCGTCCCGGCCCTTTGGTCACCATTGCTACGCCCGGCTCTCCGCAGCTCCGGGCGTAGCCGTCGGCCATGAATACGGTGGCCTGTTCGTGGCGCGTGAGGATCAATGGGATATCATTTTGCTGGTGGAACGCGTCGAACAAAGGGAGTATGTCGTCACCCGGCAATGCAGCGACGAACTTAACCCCCTCCGACTTGAGGATATCAACGACCGCATCTGCAACACGCATGGTTGTTACCATTTACTTGGGTGATCAGGCAGAGACATATTTGCAAACGTTCCGCCAGTCAAGCTTTTTTCGCAGATTAGGTCGCGAAATTTCGATTTATCGATGAAAGACAGCGACGATGATCGGCCAGCTAATTTTGGTGCTTTGCAGACAATAGCTTCTGCACCGACGACGCCAATTCACCGATCATGAAACCCATCTTGGGATGTTCGGGTTCGAAGTCAGGCTTGAGACCGAGGCGGGCAAGGGCTTCGCTGCAGACTGGACCGATGGAAACCAACAAAGTTCGTGCCAGGGCTTTCGGCAGCTTGGTGTCCAATCCACCTTGTTGCGCCACTTGGAAGACGTTTTCCACTTGGATCGCGCTCGTAAAGACGACGATATCGGCTTTAGTTGCCACGATCTCGCGGATGGCAGCTTGCAACGGCGCGATATCGTCCGGCAACGCCCAGCGATACACCGGCACGCGCAATATTTTCGCGCCGCGTGTCTCTAGGCCGGAGAGAAGTTCCTGATTGGTGACGCCGTATTCTTGAACCGCGATACGCTTACCTTTCAGTTGGACACTGGAATCCAGAACCGCGAGTACTTCCTTCCAAGTATTCGGCTCCGGCGCCGTAAACGCCGGCTGCAACCCCAACTCTTTCAGCGCCGCCACCGGCTTCGGTCCGCGAGCCAGAATGGTCACGCGGCCAAGCAGCGCCGCAATTCGTTCTCGTGAATAATGAATGGCAAGCGCATCCACCATGGTTCGCGTGCCGACTCCGGTGAGCAGGACAACCAAGTCGATCTGCCTGTCCTCAATCTTTTGGAAAAGTTCTAACGGAGCGCTGTTTTCGGCGAGAGGCACCTCGCGCATAGATGGCGCGACGATGGGTTCGCCGCCGTGACGGCGAATCAACTCTGCCATCTCTTTTGCGCGGCGGCTTTCAAAAGAAATGACCTTAAGTCCCTGCAGGCTAGACCGCGAACTGGATTCCATGCGTAGCGGGATTATAGCGGGCAGGCGTGAGCCCCTGCAACTCACCGGCGCAAGAATTACACGATCATACCGGCGGCGACGGTGCTATGGCTCGCATCGTCGATGACGATGAAACTTCCCGTGGCGCGGTTGCGCGCGTAACTGTCGATGACCAGAGGTTGCTGCACTTTGATACCGACTCGGGCAATATCGTTCATCTGGAGCTGCGATATTCCGTTAATGTGCTGCAGCGTATTTACATCCACTCGATATTGGATTTGGGAGATAAAGGCCTTGGCCGTCTTGGTAGTGTGCTTGATTGCGTATTTGCGCCGTAGATCCAGAGGCTGCTCGCTGAGCCAGCAAATATCCGCATCAAATTGGTTCGCCATGGACACGCTATCGCCGCTCCTGACGATCATGTCGCCGCGGGAAATGTCGATGTCATCTTCCAGCAGCAGAGTCACAGACTGTGGCGCAAAGGCACGGGTCAGTTCGCCTTCCAGGGTGAGGATTTGTTTGATGCGGGACGACCGGCCGGACGGTAACACGGCGATCGGGTCGCCCACCGTAAGGGCTCCCGATTCAATACGCCCCATATAACCGCGAAAATCGTGATGCTCATCCGTACCCGGCCGGCAGACCCATTGTACCGGGAAGCGAAAATCGTCGGGATTCAAATCATGATCGATATTGATGTTCTCCAGTAGCTCCATTAGTGCCGGCCCCCCATACCACGGCAGATTCTCGCCGCGATCCACAACCATGTCGCCCTTGAGCGCCGAGACCGGAATATAGATGATATTGCGAAAACTAAGGCCGGCGGCAAACCGGCCGAATTCTTCGCGGATCTCGCCAAACACATCGCTGGAATAACTCACCAAGTCCATCTTGTTCACTGCCACTACCAGATGAGGAATGCCTACCAGGCTGGCAATGTAGGCGTGCCGGCGCGACTGCGTGACCACCCCATTGCGCACATCGATAAGAATCACGGCTAAATTAGCCGTGGATGCTCCCGTTACCATGTTGCGCGTGTACTGCTCGTGGCCCGGAGTGTCGGCGATGATGAACTTGCGTTTGGGCGTGGAAAAATAGCGATAGGCAACGTCGATGGTGATGCCTTGCTCCCGCTCCGCCACCAACCCGTCGGTGAGCAGAGAGAGATCCACGCCATTAATCCCCCTGCGCCGGGTGGTTCGCTCCACAGCGGCCAACTGGTCTTCGAAAATGGCCTTGGAATCGTGCAGCAGCCGCCCGATCAAGGTGCTTTTGCCATCGTCCACACTGCCCGCGGTAATGAAGCGCAACAACTCGCTTTGATCAAACTCAATTCGATTCATCGGTCGGGCCTGAGATAGGGTCACATCAAGGAGAAGCACGATTTGAACATTTTGAACTGCTGGAACTATTGGAACGGCTCGAGCCGACAGCTCTTTGTCGGCAAGATATTCAAAAGTAACCTTCCTTCTTGCGCAGCTCCATGGAGGCTTCCGAAGTCTGGTCATCCATGCGAGTGGCGCCGCGTTCGGTGATTCTCGTCACCGCGGTTTCGGCGACGATCTCATCCACTGTTGTCGCTGTCGATTCCACCGGGCAGGTGCAGGTCATGTCGCCGACCGTCCTGAAGCGCACGGAAAGAATTTCCACTGTTTCGCCGTCCTTCGCCTGTGCCAGTTCGGATACCGGCATGAGGCCGTTGCCCCGGCGGATCACTTCGCGGTTGTGGGCGTAGTAAATGTTCGGCACTTCGAGTCGCTCTTTGGCGATGTAGCGCCACACGTCTAATTCCGTCCAGTTGCTGATGGGAAAAACCCGGATGTTTTCGCCAGCGTTCACCCGAGTGTTGTAGAGATCCCAG
>JAHKKJ010000604.1 GCA_020027655.1 Deltaproteobacteria bacterium
TTTCTCAACTTTCGGGATTTGCCCCGTGAGGTTTCCCAATCCTGCGAAAAAAATGGCCCAGTGGTAAGCCAAGTCATCAGACTGCAGCAAAAATCGCCCGGGCACAAAAACAGCAAGTCAATCGCTATTCAGCAGAAAACAGCGGTAATAGAAAGCGCTGCGGAACAATAGCCATGGCACAAAACACTCAACCATCTTCAAAACCAAGTAACAATCACATTGGCATCCTCGTGGGAGGCGGTCCTGCGCCCGGCATCAATGGGGTTATCAGCGCGCTCACCCTGGAGGCGCGCAGCCGCGCTCATAGAGTGATCGGGATCTATGATGGGTTCCAGTGGTTAATGAGAGGGGATACCAAGCACGTCAAGGAAATGGATCACGACGACGTTTCTCGGATTCACTTCCAGGGTGGGTCAATCCTAAATACGTCGCGCGCCAATCCGACGAAGAAAACGGAGGACCTCCAAAAGGTCATTGCCACTCTCGATGCCTTAAAGATCGGTTATCTTGCTACGATCGGGGGCGACGATACGATGTTCGCCGCGAGCCAGGTCGCAAAGCACGCGGGGGGGCGAATCCGGGTTTGTCACATTCCGAAGACCATCGATAATGACCTGCCGCTACCGGGAGAGATTCCCACATTTGGTTTCGAGACCGCCCGGCAACGGGGCTTCGAACTGGTACAAAACTTAATGGAGGACTCGCGCACCACCGGCCGCTGGTATTTCATCGTCGTAATGGGACGTTCCGCCGGCCACCTGGCACTCGGCATCGGCAAGGCCAGCGGCGCAACGCTGACGATTATTCCGGAGGAGTTTCGCGGTCCGGTTCATCTGGAAACGGTCTGCGATATCCTTGAGGGAGCAATTCTAAAACGAAAGTCTCTGTGGAGCCGTGCCGACGGCGTGGCCGTGGTTGCAGAGGGATTGCTCGAACGGGTTCCAGCGGAAGAGCTTTCCGCCATTGAGGGTGTTCGTATCACCCATGACAGCTACGGCCACCTGCGCCTTGCAGAGCTGGATCTGGCGTACATCCTAAAGACACTGGTGGAGCATCGCTTTGATGCCCGTGGTGCCCCCATCACCGTAGTCCATAAAAACATCGGCTATGAACTGCGTTCCGCTCCACCTATCGCTTTCGATTGCGAATATGTGCGTACTCTCGGCTATGGGGCGGTGGAATTTTTCTTGGGCCACTACCAGGACGCCGAAAAGCTGGCCGGCGCGCTGATCTGTTTGGTGGACGGCAAACTGCAATTTCTAGATTTTGTCGATCTCCTCGATCCGAAGACCGGAAAATCGCAGATTCGCGTGGTCGATGTCAACAAACCGTCTTATAAAATCGCCCGGGAGTATATGATTCGCTTGGAACGCGAAGATCTTGAAGACAAAGACAAGCTTAGAGTCCTGGCCGAGGCGGCATCGAGCCACAGCAAAAGCTGCAGCCCGGATGAGTTCCGCGCCAGATTTCAACATCTACTAGACGCATGAACGATTTGCTCAAAGCAAGAGGAGAATGAATGGCTGCCAGAGTAGCGATTAATGGGTTTGGCCGCATTGGACGTCTAACCCTGCGGACGATTCTCGAGCGACACAAGACAAACCTGACTATCGTCGCCATTAACGACATGGCGGACCTGCAAACCAATGCGCACCTGTTTCGCTACGACTCGACATACGGAATATTTCCGGGCAAGGTTGAAGTCGGAGAAGGGATTCTCAAAATTGACGGTCTAAACATCAGCGCGATAAACCAGAAAGATCCTTCGCGCCTGCCGTGGAGACAATTGAACGTCGACATTGTTATCGAGTCCACGGGGGTATTTACGGACGCGGCCCAGGTGCGGGCTCATCTCGAAGCTGGAGCGAAAAAGGTGATCATCACCGCTCCCGCAAAAGACGAGGATATTACGCTGGTTTTAGGGGTCAACGATTCCGCCTACAACCCTCGTAAACACCACATTGTCTCTAATGCCTCCTGCACGACCAACTGTTTGGCGCCGGTGGCGAACGTGATTCACAACCACTTCGGTATCGAGCGCGGTTTGATGACCACCACCCACGCTTACACTAACGACCAACGCATTTTGGATCTCATGCACAAAGACTTGCGTCGAGCGCGCGCCGCCGCCATGAATATCGTCCCCACGAGCACAGGTGCGGCAAAGGCCATCGGCTTGGTCATGCCGGAGCTTAAAGGCAAACTTCACGGCCTATCTCTGAGAGTGCCGACTTCGACGGTTTCCGTGGTTGATCTCGTTGTGGATCTCAAGAAATCGGCCTCAGTTGAAGATCTGAATAATGCACTTCAGAAAGCGGCTGAGGGCAAAATGAATGGGATATTGGCCTATAGCGACGAGCCCTTGGTTTCCAGCGATTTTCGTGGTAATTCGGCTTCGTCGACAGTGGATGGGTTATCCACAGTGGTGTTGGAAGGAAGAATGGCAAAAGTTCTTTCCTGGTACGATAACGAATGGGGTTATAGTTGCCGCGTCGGTGACCTCGCAACACTAATGGCAGAAAAAGGACTCTAGGAGGGATTCGCAAATGATTGCCAAAGACATAATGACCAGAGATATCATCACCGTGACTCCAACGATGACGGTGAAAAACTTGGCGATGACCCTGATCAAGAATCAGATCAGCGGTGCGCCGGTATCTGCCAAGAACGGTAAGATCGTCGGCATTGTGTCCGAAACCGATATCGTCGCCAAGAAGGGTAGAGACGTTAAGGCGATCATGAGCAAGAAGATCATTAGCGTCAACGAAGAAACCCCGGTCGAGGCGATCGCGCAGCTCATGACGACGCACGGCATCAAACGCCTCCCGGTCATGCGTGGAGATAAGGTCGTTGGCATCGTCAGCCGGGCCGACATCGTCAGCGCCATCGCCTTGGGTAAACACGTCGCGCTGCACACGCCGGTTTATGATCTGTAAACACTCCGCGGAATCTCTGCCTTCTGATTCTCAAGCCCGTCCGCGTTTCCTCACGCGCTATTTGTGCGCCTTCTAAACTAGTGTCCAGTCTCGGAAGTCCGCAAAAAAAAGCCAGCGGTCTCCCCACCGTCAACCTATCCTCTTCTTTTTCTCGCGCCCAAGAACGCAACGGGATTGGTTTCTTAGGAATAGGAAGATATCGAGTTAGCGCGAAAAAACGTCGCGCGAAATTGCCGCTATTTTCTTGGTGCCCGACCGTGGCATTTCTTTTGCGAACGCTCGTTCTAAAGTTTACGCAATCCGAAAACTAGCGGGAGGAACGGAGCATGGCGCAAAGGATCGCAACTTTCGACGATTGGAAAGATCTTTTTTATACATGGCAAAAGGACGTCGGCTTTGATGTTTCATTAATCAAAGATTACAAATTCGACGCCATCTACGACGAGGGCACCAGCCCGGAGATCGAGTTCGGAGAATTTAAGGGGTGGAAGAAATTCGAAAAGGTTCTTGATATCCCCACGCAGGACATGCGCGATTCTCTCCTCCACCTCATCTTTTATCAGGGCGACACCGAATTTGCCTCTACGGAGCAGCAGCG
>JAHKKJ010000605.1 GCA_020027655.1 Deltaproteobacteria bacterium
TTCTTCAACCTGGGGCGGAATAAGATAGCGGCTGAGTGGGTAAAGAACTGAGATGGCAAACGCGCCGGCAGTGGTGCCGAGAAACCAATTGAGAAAATTCCTTCGGCTATGATCAGGAGTTGACGATGCTTGCTCTTTAACCATAACTATGTTGTTCTGCGTTTCGGTTTGTGCATCCGAGCTACAATGCTGAGAGCCTGATTCCCAACGAATTGAACTTTTTGAACGTTTTGAACGCCTTGAACCGTCTCATCGCGCCTCTTACGGCTTTCTTTCCATCTGGCGTATTTTCAGGACCAGTCCAACGACCAAAGCGAGAATGACCAGAACTGAAACCGCCAATCCTTTGCGTCGAAACTGAATCTAAACCCGGCTTAACCTCAGCATTCACGCTATCCAAATTGAACCCGTGAATCGATGCGCGAGCCTTCACAAGAGCCGTCTTGGCTCCGTTTAACTCAAAGAGAGGTTGGCTGACTTCCATGCCGGCATTTTCCGCCCTCGCCAGGGTGGCATGCGCAGCCTCATAGTCTGTCCTGAGCCTTTCGATGGTTTCCCGCATTGCGACCGCCGTTTTACCGCCCGTATCCTGCGGCGTATGGCAATTTCCACAGATCGCTTTATCGCCGACGCCGAGCATCGCATCACTGGTTTCGAGTATCTCATGATTACTGTGGCAGGTGGCGCACCCCGGAATTCCCATCTGGACAAAGAGCTGTCCGTGCCGGCTCTTGTTAAAGAGCTCTGCGTTGATGGGGTGACACTGGCCGCAAACATTTCCCACCCATGAGATGCCGGGAGGCGCGGCACCGTGATTGCCGTGACAGTCATTGCAAGTGGGCGCCGACAGGTCCCCTTTACTCGTCATTATGTTCCAATGAACGCTTTTCTTGTACTTCGCCAGTTGATCGGTGGGAATCTTGTAGGGCCCCATATATTCAGCATTGGCGTGACATGACCCACAAGTATCCGCAACCCGCAGCGGATAAACGGACGAGCGCGCATCGCTGGGCGGCCTTATCGAATGAGGTATGTGACAACTAGCGCAGGTCGCAACCTTCGGGTCTTTGAGTTCTTTGAGCCGCCTACCGTGAACCGAAGTGTAATACTCCGCAACCTGGTCGATCCGAAGAGAGGGATTGTATTGTCTCATGAACCGCGCGTCGGAGTGACAGCGCCCGCATACCTCGATCACCTGGGTTGGTGTGGGCTTGCCGATATATCCCTTCGCCCGATCCATGGCTTCCAATCCCATCTGGGTGGCATCCCCACCGTGGCAAGCAACACAGCCAAATCCTTTCGCCGCATGGATGTCAGCCTTGTACAACTCCACCGGCTTCGTCAGGTGCTCCACGCCGAGTGCCGCATGGCAAACTGCGCAAGTTTCTCCTTGCGGTTGAGCGTTCAGAACGCCGGCTGTCACAGTCAGAAAAACCAGGGACGCAAAAACAATCACTCTGTCGAGTGTCACCGTTCGCTCCGCGTTGATCGCTCAAAAAAAGCCATGAGATGAGCCACTTCGCCAGATTTCAATTGCGGCCAAGAAAGACTTCGTTCCGGCGCGGATTCCGTCATCAAATCGCCATGGCTCCACAGCGCCGCGATGATCGCGGCCGGCGAGCCCCGCCCCTTTGTCATAGCTAAGTCCGGCGCCCCCTTGCCGCCTTTGCCATCCAGCGAATGGCAGTTGAGGCATTGCTTTTCCCACAACAACCGGCGACCAAGATCGGGATTCCCGGGCTCGCCAAAATATTGAAAGGAGCGAAGATAAGCCACAATGTCCGCCATCTCTTCTCCGTTTAGCTGTGGAACAGTGAACTTTCTAAGTTTCATCGCCTTCAACATCGCCGGCGCCTTATTCCACAAGGCCGCGGCGAATTCGACGAGATTGCGATACAGCCCGCGCCGACCTAGATCCGGTCCAATATTGCCACCCTTACCCTGAATGCTATGGCATTTGATACACTGCTTCTTCTCAAAGAGAGCCCGTCCCTCATTTACTCTTCCAGGCAAAATACTCACCGGCGCCCCGGCGCGTTCGGGCGCCGCCGCTCTAAGATAGGCAACGAGATCCCGCAACTCTGACGCACTGAGATTGGGCCTTTCGATACCCCGGGCCCGCATGGCCTCAGCCATGGTGGGTCCATGATTCCACATCGCAGCCGCAACATTCATCGGCGCTCCGGATTGTCCGACGACATCGAGACTCGGGCCGAGAACACCGCCCACTCCTCCAACCTGATGACACTGGATGCAGCCCTTCTTATTGAAAAGTTTTTTGCCCGAGTCTACGTTACCGAAGCCTTCGAAATAATTTTGAGTAAAGAGAAAGGCGATGAGATCCCCAACCTCGGCAGCGTCTAATTGGGGGAAGGACTGACGACGCTCCTTCATCTTCGCCACCATTGCGGGAAGATGATTCCACATCGCCGCAGCGAGATCATTGAAGGAGCGGTTGGCTCGAATTCGTCCTAGGTCGGGGCCGACCTTAGCACCGACACCGTTCACCGCATGGCATTTGGAGCAGCCCTTAGAACCGAACACGCGAGAACCGGCCAACGGATCTTGGGCAGGAGCTACGACGGATTGCGCATGGGACTGACTCCCGAAACAAAGGGTGAAGCCAACAATCACAAGCCGGATGAAAGAGTGTTTTCTGGTCTCTTCGGGCACGCGAGAACTTTCTCAGAGTGTCGGCCAAGGATCAGGCTAAGAAAACGAGTCTGCTGAAACCTAAGAATGCTTCGATTAGACTCAGCATGAACGGAAATTTCTCAATGCTATCAAGTGTGATTCCCGTTCGTCCTGAGCGCCGTCGAAGGACTCCGACAGGGTTTTTCAGAAGAATCGGAAAGTGCCCGCATCGATTTCTACTCAAGTTTACTTGCTGGAAGGTTCTCAAAATTTGAACGCCAGAGTTACGAATCCAACGTTAGCCGTAAACGGTCCCTTGATGCGATCGCCCAAAAAGACCGACCTTGCGACGTTAGCATTGGGTGTAGGAACAACGTCCACATCGCCCATCCAAGGCTTCATAATATCGACGCCAAAATCCTTTTCAGTGGCGTGGTTATAATAGTAGCCGAATCGCAGGGCTAAATTTTGCTGCAATTTGTATTCAAAGCGCGCCAGCAACTCGTACCACTGATTTTTTATAGTAGGATAATTAGAGGCTGGGGTGGTACTTTGCTGGTCACCGCTGGCAGTAACATAGCTGAAACCGTTTGAAAATGTGTATTGGATGCGGAATCCCAAAAGATTCGGGATGAGATCCATATCGCTGCCAAAGCTGATGGTATTGCTTATATCTTTTCCTCGACTGGTCCAACACTGATTTTGATTAAGAGGGACCGCGGGAAAACAATTGGTCGCGGGTGTCTGAGTGAGAGCCGTCCGGTCCTGCACATCCATCTTCCAATCGTTGCGATCCCAATTGTAATCCGCAAAGACTCTGAGCCATTCCAGCGGTGTGTAGACAAAACCGAAAGAGGGCGAGTAGTTATTGTCTCTTTGCGCTCCCACGGTGGCATAGAGATAACGATCGGTGGTCAACTCGAAACCCCAGTGAATTTCCAAGTTCTCCAGCGGCATGTATTGAGCGAAAAGACTAGCTCGATCCCGGCGCCGCGCCGCCTCGTCGTATTTTCTCGAAATATTGGCGGCATCAGCTTCCGGAAGCGCGTTGTAAGCAGAGATGTTGCGCCACAAATGTCGGTAAGAAATCCTAAACAAAAGGTCGG
>JAHKKJ010000606.1 GCA_020027655.1 Deltaproteobacteria bacterium
CTGCGGTTCGGCTTCATCGAGGTTAGGGCACAGTGGGTGCCTTATATGGTTGTTGAGCTCGCCAAGCGTTTTGAGAGAAGCGACCGGGGCGGGATAAGGAATATCATCCGCGACAACCGCGTCTATGTCGCTTGCCAGACAGACGACGATTTGCCCTATGTTCTGAAATACTCCGGGGAGGATAATATCGTAATCGGCTCGGACTATGGTCACGCCGATACCTCGGCGGAAATCGAAGCCTTGCGCAAGCTCAAGCAAAAGGGCGAGGTCGAGCCCAGAGTCATCGATAAAATTCTTTACGACAATGCCAAGGCGCTGTACGGCTTATAGCAGTTTCGAGTCCCGAGTTCCGAGTCCCGGATTTTTCGATCCTCAAGCAAGTGGCGCAGGAACTGAATCCGTAGTTAATCCCCTAGCTCTGCTGGAGGACTCGTATGCTTTTGATATTTGTTGGAGTAGCTTAGTTCAACCCGAAACTCTGCCATCGACCCTCGCCCTCTGGGAGGGAAGGGTGAGGGAAACAATCGTGGAAACGTAAGCAGCCCTCACCTCAGTCTCTCTCCCAGCGGGGCCCAGCGGGAGAGGAGGCAAGAGGGGAGAGGTTGTACCGAAGGTCAAATTTTGGTTCGGGTATAGCGCAATTGGAAAGGGCAAAGAAGATGAGAAGATTTTTCCAGGGGCAGGGGATCGTTTGGACGGTCTTTCTTTTGATCGCAATGTTTTCGGCTTCCGTCCAAGCCGCAACGCCGGAGAAGATAAACGCGAGCTACGGCGCCATCTCCGGCTCCATGGCCCCGATTTGGGTGGCCAAAGAGGCCCGGCTCTTCGAAAAACACGGGTTGGACCTGAATCTCGTTTACATCTCGGGCGGGCCGCGCAGCATCATGTCGCTGCTCGGCGGCAGCATTCAATTCGTCAACCACTCCGGCATGCCGGCCCTGGAAGCCTATCAAAGGGGGGCCGACACGGCGCTCATCGCTTCACCGATGAACCAACTTGAGCATTCCCTCGTGGTGCAGAAAAACATCACCAGCACCGAGCAACTCCGCGGTAAAGTCTTAGGAATGAGCGCGGCGGGTTCATTGACCGACATTCTACTGCGCGAAGGCCTGCGCCTGAACAGCGTACCGGAAAAGGATGTAACGATTATACCCGTGGGCGATCTGGCGGCGCGGTTGAGCGGTCTTCAAACCGGGCGTGTGCGTGGCGTCATTATCGCCGGCATCCAAACACTGACTGCAACCAAAATGGGCTTCCGGCAACTGATCGATTTTTCCAAACTGCCCATCGAGATTTCCGGCTCCGGCATTCTCGTGCGGCGCGCTTATGTTAACAAGAACCCGGACACGACCCGAAAGTTTCTCAGAGCCTGGATCGAAGGCATTTATCTGCTCAAAGCCAAACCGGATTTCAGTCTCGGCGTGCTTAAAAAATATGTGGCGTCGCAGGACACCGAAGTTCTGAACACAATGTACGGCCATTATAGAGATCTACTAATGACCAAACCGCTTCCTGATGGACGGGTTGCAAAATCAATGTTCTATCTGCTATCACGCACGAATCCGGAAATCCCCAGCGGCAACCCGGAAGGATTTGCCGAGCCGCGCTTCATCAACGAGCTGGAAAGCTCCGGCTTCTTCGAAGAGCTGAATCGGCAATATGCGAAGTGAAGAGATCTTGTCAGGCGAAGCGTAGATTCTTACCTTGGAAATGTTCAACAAAACGACTTTAAGAAAAATTATCGCGCCAGCGAAGACTCAGCCTAAGGCTGATCAGCCATCTTCGTGGCTGAGCCAAGCACGCAAAGTAAGAGATTTTCTTATTTCTCCGGACCTTGGCGCCTTTGCGTCTTTGCGCGAGTCACAGGTGTTTCCGATTGCATTGTTCCGAATTGGTTCATAAATTTCAAATAAGTTTGGTTAGATTAGCTTGGAAAGGATTCGCATATGCCACGTCAGTATAGAGTTATTTCCGGGGATGGACACATCGATCTCAACCCGGATGTTTGGCGGAACCGCGTTGCGGCCAAGTGGCGGGAGCGAGCGCCGAAGCGGGTAAAAATGCCGAACGGTTCAGACGCTGTGGTCGTCGATGGCGGCAAGCCCAATACCATCGGAGTTACCCGCAGCGTCCGCGTCGCCCACCAGGATATGGGCAAGCAGGTTCCGACGTTCGAGAACAGCGCCGGCACCGGCACGCCGCAGCAGCGCTTGCGCGAGCAGGATCAGGACGGCATCGACTGCGAAGTCTTGTTTTCCCAGATTTCATTGGTGCTGCGGCAAGCCAAGGAGGACGATTTCTACTGCGAACTGGTGCGCGCCTACAACGAGTTCCTCGCTGAGGAGTATATGGCCGCCGCGCCGAACCGTCTGATCTGCATGGGCACGATTCCGATCACCGGCATCGATGACGCAATCAAAGAACTGGCGCACTGCACCAAGCTCGGGTTTAAAGGCGTGAAGCTCGAGCGCTATCCAAGCGGGAAAAGTTATCCCACTCCCGAGGACGATAGGTTTTGGGCTGCGGCGCTTGATCTCAAAATGCCGCTTACCAATCATAGTGACGGCAACATGGGATCAGGCAACGGCCAGCCGGACTTTCTTTATCCTAAGGAGCCAGGGCCCGACATTCATCAGAGAAATGCGTTTAGATTCTTCACTCGCTTTACCAACCCTTGCATGACCGCGCCGCTGCAGATGGCGTTTGCCGGTGTCTGGGACCGTTTCCCAAATCTCAATTTTTATTGGGCGGAGACCATGATCGGCTGGCTCGAGTACGGCCTATGGCAGATTGATGACCACTACGACCGTTATATCGGGATGATTCATGACCACTGGGGTCTCAATCGTCTGCAGCGTAAACCGAGCGAATACATCAAGGAACACAACTACTGGGGTTTTCTGCACGATCCTGTAGGGGTCAAGCGACGCGACTGCATTGGCGCCGATAAACTGATTTGGGGCACCGACTTTGCCCACGCGGCTAGCGAATGGCCGAACTCGATCAAGGTTATGGAACAAGACTTCGCCGAGGTACCGGAAAAAGAAAAACGCGCCATACTGGTCGATAACTGCGTGAAGTATTTTCATCTTGATCAGTGAGCTAAACCACCACGAGGACCTAGCGCGGCGGAACTGCAACCAAAATCGAAACAGACATTTCACCACGAAGAGCACGAAGTTAAGAAATTGAAATGTAATAATTTCCGAATCCTTCGTGTCCTTCGTGCGCTTCGTGGTGAGTAGAATCAACGGGACAGGCTGCCCAGGGAGGTTGAACCATGAATGACGTTGGCACAACCCACGAAGATCTCGAACGCTTTCTTGCGAACCACCATCTGGTTGGTGCTGGACTCAGACGCGAGGGGCGGGCGGCGCCGCGCCAAGGCAACACTGCTGCGCACTGGTCTTGGGATGGAATTTACAAAGGTCTGATGCGGTCCGGGGAGATCGTCACCGTCGGTCCCAACGGTATGACGGGAATGCGCTCGGTCGTCGGCATTGAAGCGCGCAACTTTC
>JAHKKJ010000607.1 GCA_020027655.1 Deltaproteobacteria bacterium
GCTGACTCAACCGCTCCTTGGTTAAAAGCTCGCGTTTCTTACGCAACGTATGCTTCACCACTCAAATTTGCAGGCCTCCTCGAGGTAGAGGCCCATTGCCCGCGACCGGAGAGGCTTACTCCTCGGTTCTTTTACCCCGTGAATGATGCGGGCTAGCGTAAGCACGCGAGCTACGTCACCATCCCGCTGCTGTCTTATGCCAGAATTTAGAAAAGATCCCGCCGTCTATCGCTGGGTAATCATCGCCACTGAAAGAGCGAAGAGGCCCATACGCCCGGATGCTTCGGATACCGCTCAGTGTCCTTTCTGCGCGGGAAATGAGAACATGACTCCCCCGGAGATCCTGGTCCTCCGTGACAAGAGCGACCCTTCCAGCTTCCCGAACTGGACTGTGCGAGTGGTCCCTAACAAGTATCCCGCCCTGGTGCCGGAGGGAAGCGCAACTCAGATTACTGATGAGAATTACGAGGTCCATAGCGGCATCGGCGCCCATGAAGTCATCATCGAAAGCCCGTATCATGTAACCGACATGGCGCTGCTAGAAGAAACCCAGTTTGAAGCAATCCTTCGAGCTTATCGTCATCGAATCATGGAACTTCGAACCGACAGACGATTTCGCTACATCCTTATTTACAAGAACCAGGGCGTCGAGGCGGGGGCGACTCTCGAACATGTTCATTCACAGCTCATAGCGATGCCTATGGTACCCAAGCTGGTCCTGGAGGAGATCAACGCGGCTAAAAACTATTACGAAGCAAACCGACGGTGTGTTTTTTGCGACGCCATACGGAAGGAAACTGATGGAGGCGAGCGCTTCGTTATTGAGAATGCACGCTACCTCGTGATGTGCCCCTTCGCGCCCCGTTTTCCTTACGAGACCTGGATTTTACCCAAGAAACACTCGTCATTTTTTGAGCACAACACTCAACAAGATGACGATGATTTAGCTGTTATCTTGCGCGAGACGCTGATCCGACTCAACCGCAGCCTCAGTGGCCCGGCGTTCAATTACCTCATCCATTCCAGCCCCCTCGAACGGGGCGAGAACAATGACTACCACTGGCACATGGAAATCATACCGAAGCTGATACAAGTCGGCGGATTTGAGTGGGGATCGGGTTCTTACATCAATCCCGTAACCCCCGAACAGAGCGCGCGCTCACTGCGCGCGGCTCTAACGTAGCCAAATAGCTGTTCAAAAAGTTCACCAGGCGACTTGATTGACCTCTCTTGTTCGAAGACAGCTTGAACGATTTGAACCGTTGGAACGACTTGAACACAAACTAGCCGGACCTGTTATTCCACCGTCACGCTCTTGGCGAGATTTCGCGGTTGATCAACGTCGGTACCGCGATGAACTGCGATATAGTAGGCGAGCAATTGAAGCGGAATGCTCAGTACGATGGGTGTAAGAAAATGAGAGGCCTTGGGTACGGTCAACATGCCAAAGGACGAGATTTCTGAGGGAAGCTTCTTCTCGTCGGTCAAGATGATGACCTTTCCTCCGCGGGACTCCACCTCTTTTAAATTACCCAGGGTCTTCTCAAAGTAGCGGTCGCGGGGCATAAGCACAACGACCGGCATCTTTTCATCGATAAGCGCTATGGGACCATGCTTCATCTCCCCGGCGGGGTAGCCCTCCGCATGGATGTAAGAAATTTCCTTCAGCTTGAGTGCGCCCTCAAGCGCAATCGGATAGTTGATGCCCCGGCCAAGATAGAGAAAATCGGCATTGCTGGTCAGGTCCCGCGCCAAAACTTCAACCTCACTTTCGAGCTTCAGCGTCTCTTCGATCCAGTGCGGCAGATGCATCAGGTCGGCGAGGAGTTTCTTCGCCTCCGCCTTGCTCAGGGTACCTTTGCGCCGCCCCAACGCGATGGCCAGAAGATAGAGCGCCGTGAGCTGCGTGGTAAAGGCTTTGGTGCTCGCGACGCTGATCTCGGGCCCAGCGTGGGTGTAGAGAACTCCATCGGACTTTCTAGGAATTGACGAGTCTACGACGTTGCAGATGGATAGCACCTTGGATTTCTTGAGCCGCGCGATCTCGACGGCCGCCAAAGTGTCCGCGGTTTCGCCCGACTGACTGACCATGAGCAGAATCGACCGCGGGTCCATCAACGGCGAGCGGTATCTAAACTCCGAGCCGTAGTCGACCTCCGCCGGAATTTGCGCGATCTCTTCGATCATGAATTTGCCCACGAGGCAGGCATGCCACGCCGTCCCACAGGCGACGAGATGAACGCGCTCGATCTGGCGCGCCTGGCTCGTCGTAAAGCGAATGTCTTCGAGTGACACCTCGCCGTCTTTCAAAGAGATGCGCCCGCGAAACGTGTCCGCCACGGCCCGCGGCTGATCGTGAATCTCTTTGAGCATGAAATGGCGATAGCCGCCCTTGCGCGCGGCAACCGCGTCCCAGGTAATTTCCTTGAAAGGTCTCTGAACCGATTTCCCTTTGCCGTTAAAAAGCCGAAATGAATCGGCTGAGACTTCCGCAACTTCGCCATCTTCTAAGAAGGCGACCTTGCGGGTATAGTCGAGCAATGCGGGAATATCGGAGGCAATGAAGGTCTCCCCTTCACCTCCGCCAATCACGATGGGGGTCGAGTTCTTGGCAACGATGAGCCGTTTAGGATCTCTCTGGTTGAGAAACAGCAAGGCATAGGAACCCCGAATTTCCTTAAGACTTTTTCTCACGGCCGCCAGGAAATCCATGCCTTGATCAATTTTTTCTGCGACTAGATGAGCGACAATTTCGGTATCCGTCTCAGAGGAGAATTTTGTCCCCCGGCGGATCAGTTGTTCCTTGAGATCGAGGTAGTTTTCGATGATCCCGTTATGGACAACCACCACGTCGCCCGCGCGATGGGGGTGCGCGTTGGTTTCAGACGGCCGGCCATGGGTCGCCCAGCGCGTATGGCCGATGCCAATCGTCCCGATCATCGGATCGCGATCAAGGATGGTTTCCAGATTCTTGAGCTTCCCTTCGCAGCGACGGACCATGAAGTGGCCATCGTTTACGACGGCAATGCCTGCGGAATCATAGCCCCGGTACTCGAGCTTTCTCAGGCTTTCCAGGATCAGCGGCGCGGCGTCCCGTTTACCGATATATCCGACAATCCCGCACATTATTTTTTGATTCCTTTCATCTTCTCTCGCTTCTGCTCAGTCCAGCCCTCACGCACTCGCTCTTGTCGCTCATTAAACGCCAACGCGCCGGCAGGAATATCATGACGAAGGGTCGTCGCCGTAGCGACGTACACATCATCACCCAATGAAATGGGCGCAACCAGCGTGGAATCGCTGCCCACCTGCACCCGGTCGCCGATTTTTGTTCGATACTTTTTAAACCCGTCGTAGTTGCAAACGATGGTCCCCGCCCCAATGTTGGTATCGCATCCAATCGTCACATCTCCCAGATAGGTCAGGTGGCTCGCTTTCGTACCCTCTCCGATCGTCGCCTCCTTGGTCTCGACAAAATTTCCGATATGCACATTTGGACCCAAGGAGCTTCCT
>JAHKKJ010000608.1 GCA_020027655.1 Deltaproteobacteria bacterium
TCGATATCGAGGTAGAGCTGCGGGCTGTTGGCGCTGAAGGTGGTAAAGCCGATGCGCAAAAAACCCTGGCGGTTTTGCGCGGTGCCGAGAACATGTTGCACCGCTTTCTGCAGCTCGCTGAGGCCGGCGCCGGCCCGATCTTCGATGACCATTTGAAACCCAAAGGCATTTCCCAAGCCCGGGATCGGCGAGGGTGGCAGCACGGCAATTTGCGCGTTCCGAATGGATAGAAGTTTTTTCTGGAGCTCGGGGAGAAGATTCGTCTGGGAAAACCCGGGTGGGCGTTGGTCCCAGTCCTGATACATGACGAAGGCCGTGACGACGTTGGCAAGCTTCGCTGAATCCAACGCGGAATAGCCGCCGATCGTGACCCATCCCTTGATGCCCGGGATATCTTTGAGCACGGCGTCGATGTCCGCTGCCAACTGCCGCACCCGCGGCTGCGACGCGCCGCCGGGAAGCCGCGCCGTGACGATGCAGTAACCCTGGTCCTCCAGCGGCACGAGGGCGGTTGGGTAGATCGCAAAGGCGGCTCCCGCCAGGCCGACGATGATGAAAAAAACACAAACCATCGTCCGTGGGCGCTGCACCATCCAGCGGACCACTCCGATGTAGCGTTTCTCCACTGCGCCGTAAATCCTATTGAACCCCTGATAAAACCAGTTCACCTTTCTACCCTTGGGCACCGGCCGCAGATACAGCGCGCACTGCGTCGGCTTCAACGTCAGCGCATTGATGGCGCTGATGATCGCCGTGGCCGCAATCACCAGCGCAAACTGGCGAAACATCTGCCCCGTGATCCCCGGTAAAAATGACGCCGGCAAAAACACCGCCGTCAATACCAACGTGATCCCCAGCACCGGCCCGGTCAGCTCGCCCATCGCCTTGATCGCCGCGTCCTTGGGGGTGAGACCCTGCTCGATATAGCGGGAGGTGTTCTCGACGATGACGATGGCGTCGTCCACCACGATGCCGATGGCCAGGATCAAGGCAAAGAGCGTCATCAGATTCACTGTGAAGCCGAGCAGGGCCATGGCGGCAAAGGCGCCGATGATGGTGACCGGCACGGTAGTCGCCGGCACGAGAATCGCCCGGAAATTCTGCAGAAACAGCATGATCACGATCAGCACCAGAATCCCCGCCTCGATGAGCGTCTGGTACACCGCGTGAACCGACTGATTAATGAAAAGAGTCGTATCGTAGAGCGTCGTGTATTTGAGTCCCGCTGGAAACGTCTTGCTCATCTCCGCCATCAGACTGCGAATTTCATCTGCAACCTGAAGAGCGTTGGCGCCCGGAAGGGCGAAGACGGCGATGTGTGCCGTCTTCTTGCCGCTGAGACCCGAAAAGATCGTGTACTGCTGCTGGCTCAGCTCGACTTTGGCCACATCCTTGATGCGCACGATGGCGGCAGTCTGATTGGTGTCGGTGGTTTTGAGCGTCTGGCTGGCCTCGGTGGCAGGCGGTTGGGCTTTGACGATGATGTTCTCGAACTGCTCCACATCGGTCGCCCGGCCCAGAGTATTCACGGTAAATTGGAAGACCTGATTGGAGGCCGTTGGCGGCCCGCCGATCTGTCCCGCCGCTACTTGAATGTTCTGGTGCTTGATTGCGTTCTCGACGTCCAGAACCGTCAGCCCATAGGCCTTGAGCTTGTCCGGATCCAGCCAGACTCGCATGCTGTAAGGTCCGGCGCCGAAAACCGTTATCTGACCGACTCCAGGCAAACGCGCGATGGGACGCTGCAGATTGATAATCGCGTAGTTGCTTAAAAACGTTTCATCGAAGCGATCGTCGTCCGAGTACAGGCTTTCGATCAACAGGATATTGGTGCTGACCTTCTTGACGTTGACTCCCTGCGAGCGGACCTGCTGCGGCAACTGTGGCAGCGCGCTATTGACCGCGTTCTGCACCAGAGCGATGCCGACGTCGAGGTCGGTGCCGATGGCAAAGGTAACGGTAAGCGTGTAGCTGCCATCGCTGCCGCTGGTGGACTGCATGTAGATCGAGTTCTCGACGCCGTTGACACTCTGCTCGATGGGAATGCCGATGGTGTTCGCCACCGTTTCGGCGCTCGCGCCGGCATAGTTGGTGCTTACTTGGATCGTGGGCGGGACGATTTGCGGATACTGCGCCACCGGCAAGTTATAAAGGCAGACGACGCCCAGCAACATCGTAATGATCGCGATGACGTTGGCGAGGATCGGCCGCTCAATGAAGAATTTGGACATGTCCGCTAGCGTCCTGTCGCAGAATCCGCCACATAATTCGCAGCTCATTCCGCTTAAAAAATCTCCCCTTCCCCTCTTTTCCAAAGAGGGGTTAAAGCCCTAACGAGAAAATTCCCCCTTTGAAAAAAGGGGGACAGAGGGGGATTTGATTTCGAGTTCAGCCGCTGCCATCGTTTGGAGTTTTTAAATGAACTTCTGAGACGCCACACTAAATTCTTACGTTTTAAATACTCAAAAAACCAGCGACGATCCATCACCTCTGGCGGCCCTTGGCGATGTTGATCGGCTGGGGGCTGAGGTTCAACGCGTCGATCTTGCCGATGGGTTCGATAAAGCGCCAAACACTCAATGGGCAAATTCGAAGCACGAAACCTGTCCTGAGCCATGTCGAAGGATCCGAAATTCGAAACAAATCTAAATGATCAAAAATCAGAAAGTTCCAAACAAGCCCGGAGGAACGAGTGGCGAGCGACAAGTGACGAAGGACAAAAACAGTGCCGAGTGGCGAGAGAATTTTCCCCCCTCGTCACCCGACCCTCGACCCTCGCTCTTTTCGGATTTCGATATTCGAATTTCGGATTTTGATAAGGGATCTGACCGCAGCGGTTTCGTGAGTTATTGTCCGAGATGCGCGAGGGCGGCGCGTAGCGGGGCGCTGGAGAGCTGAATCAGTCCCGTGAAAGGCTCGTACATTTCCAGGATCAAGAAGATGGCACCGGAAACCGACAGCGCGGAGACGAACAAGCTGGCGACCACGGTTGCGTTGAGAGGGGCGAAGATGCCGAAACTGATGAAAATAACGGTGAGCCAGAGAACCAGCACGACCAGCAACGGCACGGAAGCCGAGGTTGTTGTCTGTTCGTACATCAACCAGCGCGTTCTTGCTAGGTCCATCGTCATACTCAACGCCTGGCCCTGGAGCGAGCGTTGCGCGTCGTTCTTTGGCGAGAGTCCCTGGATTTTGTCGTGGATAGCTTCCTCGCCGGCGGACGGCGGCTGCCATGAGGAAGGGTCTGTACTCTCCTTCGGCCACATCTGATCAAGAGCGCGGACAACAGCGCCGCGCAGTGCAACGCGTGATTCCTTCGTCTCCGGCCCGTAATGGGCCAGGACGCGGTCTAGCAAGGCGACATTGGCGGACATCTGTGTCAGTTCGGCGCTTTGGGTGTCGTAGGAACCCTTAGCCGAGGCGACCAGCAGGCCTAGAACAAGGGCTGCCATTGTCCCGACCAGTCCCATTCCCAGCTTCACGATATCTTTGGATTCGTTACTGAGATGATGC
>JAHKKJ010000609.1 GCA_020027655.1 Deltaproteobacteria bacterium
GCACTGCAACAGCGGCCAGGCGCCGCTTTGTTATCTCGAAGGGGTTAAGCTCGGCATGAGAATCCTGCACACCGCCGTGCCGCCGCTGGCCAATGGCTCCGGCCAACCTTCGGTCTTCAACATTGCGAGCAATCTAAAGGCCCTGGGATATTCGCCCGCCGTGGATCTAAAGCCGCTCGAACCTGTTCAAGAGCATTTTACCCATGTCGCCAAGCAAGACGGCCTACCCATCGGTAAGCCCGTTGAGTACGATCAATCCCAGTATATGCACCAAGTACCCGGCGGCATGATTTCCAACATGCGCCACCAGCTCAAGATCGTCGGCATGGAAGACAAGATGGACGCGGCTTTAGAAGAGTCGGCTCGCGTTCGCGCCGAATTCGGTTATCCGATCATGGTCACTCCCCTTTCCCAATACGTCGGCACCCAAGCGGCCATCAACGTGATGCTCGGCGAGCGCTACAAAGAAGTGCCGGATCAGGTGATCCAATATGCTTTAGGTATTTGGGGCAAAGAGGGAGCGGAACTTATGGATCCGCAGGTAAAGGATAAGATTCTCAGCCGGCCCCGCGCTCGAGAATGGACGAACTGGTCGCAGCCCGACCCTTCACTGCATGAAATTCGACAAAGATTCGGAACGAATATCTCAGACGAGGAGCTGATCTTGCGCTTTTTTGCCGGCGATGACGCCGTCAACGCGCTGCCCGACGGCGGTAGGCCCCGCGAATATCTAGATGGAACCCGGCCACTGGTGAAACTAATTGAACAGCTCAGCAAGCGAAAAGACGCCAACCAGATTTATATTAAACGGTCCGGTTTCTCAGTCAGGATGGAAAGAAGGTCGGCGGGAGCCGCAGATGCCTAACCGGTTTGGTTTCGGGTGTCGGGTTAACCCGAAACCCGGAACTCTGAACCCTAAACTGCGGCTACGCCAGCTATGGATCATCGCCATCGGAGCTGCCACCGGATACCAGGTGACTGACATCCCCCCAGGTTCGCAGCATCCAGTTCCCTGCTTCGTACGTGAAAACGTTAAGGCTAGCGTTCATGAACTCGAAGCGCCGCGGTGCTTCGAATGAAATTGAAAGCGCGTGTCTAAAGAAGCCGCTCAAAACGCCGCCGTGAGTCACCACGACGATCGTCTCGCCGAGATGCTTCTCGGCAATCTCATTTAGATAATCGACGTTCCGCGCCACCTGCTGCTGCACACTCTCCCCGCCTGGGATAACATAACTTGGACCGACGGTTCGGTGCAGCCGATATTCTTCCGGATACTTTTCCCTGATCTCGTCGCCGTTGAGCCCTTGAAAGATGCCGAGATGCCTTTCGCGTAATCGCGGGTCCGTGACGATTTGGTGCCCCGTCGCTTCCGCGATCATCTGCGCCGTCTGAACGGCCCGGCCGAGATCGCTGGTGTACAGGGCCGTAAAAGTCTCCCGCACCAGTCTTTCGCCCAATGCCTTTGCCTGGGCGATTCCTTTTTCAGTCAGCGGGCTGTCTAGATGCCCCTGCCGAATAAGCTTGAGATTCCACTGGGTCTGGCCGTGACGAACGATGATGAGTTGAGTTCGGTCCATGAAGGAGTTACTCGCGGTTTGGCTAGTCTCACGCCAAGAGCTAATTTTGTCAACGACTTTATCAAGGCGTATCGCCCGAGGTTTCAATTTCCACCAGCACTTTTCACTTGTCCTCAAAGGATCTCTTTGCTATCCAATGCAGGGAAAGAACCGTTTGGCTCAGCCATGGCCAAAACTGTTACAAGCTCATCCTCACCCCTCCAGGTAATCGGACACCCCGTCACCCGCATCGATGCCCGAGTGAAAGTCACCGGCGAAGCACAGTTCTCCGCCGACCGGATGCCAGCGGATGGCCTGTTATGTGGCAAGACGCTGCGTAGCCCTCACCCGCACGCTGAGATCATCCGGATCGACACAGTCAAAGCGCTTGGGTTACCGGGCGTGCACACCGTCATCACGTTTCGCGACGCGCCGGAAAATCCGTTCGAAGACGGCGATGACTCAGTATCAGAGGAACCGCTAGCGCCGGTTTACTTGCTCAATCGGATCGTCCGCCATGTCGGCGACGAAGTGGCTGCTGTCGCTGCCGACTCCGAAGAGATCGCCGAAGAGGCGTTGCGGCTCATTGAAATTGAGTATCGCACCCTGCCGTTCGTGCTCGATGCCGAGTCCGCATTGGCCTCAGACGCGCCTTCGATTCGCGGCGGCCCGAATCTCGCTGGCAGAGAGCCGATTCTTTTGATCCGCGGCGACGTCGATCACGGCATGTCGGAAGCGGATCTAATCGTTGAGGAGAACTACCGTACGCAGTCAACGAGCCCGCTCCCGTTGGAGCCGCGCTACAGTCTCGCCGGGTGGGAGGGAGATCAACTCACCGTGTGGAAAGCGAGTCGGAATGTCTACGGCGATCGTGACAAGCTCGCTAAAGTCTTTGGACTGCCTCACGATCAGGTACGGGTCATCGGTCCCTACCTGGGCGGTGGCTTTGGCAGCAAAGACGAGACACGGTTGGGCGCGATCACGGCGTTGCTGGCGCGGAAAGCGGGCAAGCCCGTGCGTATGGGATATACGCAGGAGGAAGAACTGGGCTGTGGAAAATGGCGTCACGCAACCACAACTCGAATCCGCATGGGACTCCGGCGCGACGGCACCATCACCGCCATCGACGCCACGAGCGCGCTGAACACCGGCCCATACGCTCCCGGCTTCGGCGTCGCGTCTCGTTTAGGGCACGGTCTTACTTACCTCTATTCCTGTCCCAACGCGCGCTTCGTTGGCAAGGTTGCGTTCACCAACAGTCCCGTCGCCGGCTCTTACCGGGGCCTCGGCGCGCCCCAGGCGCATTTCGCGCTTGAGTCCCTCGCAGATGAGGCCGCAGAAAAGCTTCACATGGACCCGTTGGAGTTTCGACAGCGCAATCATGTTCGGCCGGAAGGCCAACCCGGCGAGCGCAGCACCCCGCCGGAGAGTCTCGTGCCCGCGCAACCTATCGAAGGCGGAATTCCTTTCTCCAGTAATTTCTTGGCCGAATGCCTCGACGAAGGCGCGAAGCGAATCGGCTGGAAGCTTCGTCCTGACGGACCTCGGCGGCTCGAGGTGGACGGCAAATTTCGCGGTACGGGAGTCGCCTGTTGCATCTACAAGACCGGCCAGTCCCAATCGTCTGCGATTGTAAAGATAAGAGAAGACGGGAGCGCTGAGCTACTGATGAGCATCGCTGAGATCGGCCAAGGAGCCTGGACCATTCTTACCCAGATCGTCGCCGAGACTTTAGGAATGGGTTTTGGAAAAGTTCAGGCCACCTTCGCTGATACCGCCACCACTCCATTCGCGCATAGCACTTCGGGCAGCACCACAACATTCACATCGGGCCTCGCAGCATTGCAGGCGGCAGAAGATGCCAAACGCGGTGTTCTTGAAACCGCGGCGCGACTGCTCGAAGTCAAACCGAGCGAGCTCAAGATGGCTGACGGTTTTGTGTCAGTGATAGAT
>JAHKKJ010000610.1 GCA_020027655.1 Deltaproteobacteria bacterium
CGGGAGTCTTGTATTGATCCATCAATTCAAAAAGCGTAGGCGTCTCTGCCAGTCGCGGGTCCCGTTTTGGCCCGCCTTGAAGGATATGCCGGTCAAAACCCTTCTTATGCCATGTATCAAACGGCTCGCGGCCGAAGTGTGGAGGAATGTCCATGCCGCGGCATACGATCTCGCCGCGTTCCACGGCCACATCAATCTCACTACCGCCTGGATAACCGGTCACCGTCTGGAGCCTGGCCTTCAAATTTTCTTCCATAAGTTTGGCCAAGAGATAGCCGGTGCTGGCCGTTCCCGTCGACCCACACTTGGGCGCTTCGCTGGCCTTGATGATATCGGCGACAGATTTATAGGGCGTATCGGCTCGAAAATAGAGCATAACCGGAGCTTTTTCCTGGGTGCCGATCCATTCGAATTTACGCACATCGAATTGGACCTCTTTTCGTTCTACCAGTTGATCCAGATATAGACTGTTAATGGGCACGAGCAACGTCAATCCATCACCCTTGGATACATTGTAGACATGGTTCGCTGCAATCACCGAGCTGGCTCCCGGCATGTTCTGCACGATCATCTCGGGGTTGCCCGGGATGTATTTCGGCATATAGCGAGCTAACAGGCGGGCCCAGCGATCATAGAAACCTCCGGGCGTAAAGCCCACCACGATGCGAATGGTTTTGCCCTGATAGAAGGGTTGCGCTTGAGCGTTTACGATCGGCATATCCCGGCAAGGCACACCGGCGAGGGAGACTCCGAGAGCAACGAGCAAGATCGATAACACTCTCTGCCACATGGCTAACCTCCTTGTGAGATGGTCAGGGTTTCTTTACAACGCCGAGAGGTAAGAAGGCAACTGCCAATTTGTCTTCCTCAGTTTTCGCAGACACAATTATCGCGCCAGTGGCGGTTCTTAGGGCGGCGCCATCATGGCTGTCAACTAACTTCATTGAGGAGAAGCGATAAAATTTTTAAGAGCTGTTGGCCCGGGTGAGACGAGAAACTGAAACCAGCTCATTATCGAGCTTTAGCCAGCGGCTCCATCAGTTGCAAGTTTCTTCTACTGTTTCTTCTATTAAAGGTCACCGCAGCCAGCCCAGCGCTGGGAGCGAGTGTGTCTAGGTGGGCTTGGAGAATTGCGAGAGCCGGGATATCCTGCAACTTGGATTGAATTCAAGATTCGGAGAACATCATGAACAAAAAAAAGGAGAAACTGATTAAGCGACGAGTGACGTACACACTGGAGCACGCAGGAAAATTTTACATCGTGGAAAATGTTCCAGCACGGGTCGACGAGGAGACAGGAGAACAATTTTTCTCACCGGCTACAGTAGAGCAGTTACAAAGAGCGATTATTGGGAAACAAAAGCCTAGCCGGATCATTGAAACCCCTGTGTATAAGTACGTAGATTAGCGTGCAGTTCCTGATCGAGGTAAGTTCAAGGACAAAACCCCTCTCCCCAAAACGGAAAGTTTCGTCGCCGCGTTTCGTGCCTTTACTTTTGCAGGGTTTGCCCAGCCCGTCGGAATTTTAGATTCTTCGCTGGTGTGACTGCTGGAGCGTCTTCAATCCTCGATGTATTCCGGCACAGGTTGTTTTTTTGCGATCGCGCCGGCCATGTTGGCAAGGCTGATCGGACTGGGCCGGCGCTGCGCCATTTTCGACTGAAACCGCCACCGGACTATTCCTTCCGCGTCGAGCAGGTACGTCGTTGCATGCATGCACCATGGGACCGCTCCAGTGATGCTCGCGAAACGCCCCGACCTTTTCGCTCAATGCGCACTCGGAATCGCTGATGAGCCGAAACGGAAAGGTGCTCTTGGGATCTTGCCAAAAGGCATCGTGCGCCTTGTGAGCTGCCTGGTCGAATTGGGCATCGCGAATGATGCGCTCGCGGAGTTGCCGGCCGTTTTCCGCCGATTGCGGGCTAATCCCGAAGATGGCGACGTTGTACGCTCTGAATCTTTCGTACTTGTAGATAAAGGCCGCGACCTGGGCCCGACACCAGGGTCACCATTGCCCCCGATAGAAGAAAACAATCGAGGCAGGCGTTTTCTTAAAAACCGATGGAAACTCAATCGAATCTCCATCGATATCCTGCAGGGTTAAGGCCGGAAACTTTGCTCCGATATCTAAAAGTGTCATTGTTTTTTCCTTTCATTCACCACGCCGTTGAAGGTTGGGCCGCGATCTCTTGATCATTTTCTGATCAGGATTCGAAAATAAGGTCCAGCCGAGTTGAGGGTAAAATAGGGCAGGGCGATGACTGACGTCAAGCTAGATTGCAACAGTTCCCATAACGAAGACCCTTCGCTCATTTTAGCGAGGAGGGAGTGGGTTTGGTCCGGCTATCTTGTTTAGCAGTTCCACCAATTCGGGGTCGCGGGGAAGTTCCTTGATGGCTTTATCCATCACCGCCGGCATCACAATTTCCGCGTCATCTCCGACTATTTTTTTAAACTCTTTAGGAAATTCCGGATCCTGGAAAACCTTGGTCATGGCTTCCTGGAGAATGGCTACGCGATCTCGCGGCGTGCCGGGTGGGAGAATGAATGGCGAGCCGGTCAGCCTGAAGCCCCTTTGCAGAGTAACCAACTGGCGTTCCCGTTCGGTTCTGGCAAAGGTCTCCAGCTCGGGCAGATGGCTAAACCGTGGGTGCTTTTCACCCTTGGGGATTTCGAGGACGACATGAAAGTCCATGAGGCCCTTATCGACCCATTCGGCGTGCTGCTGCAGAACGCTATGGCTCTGGTTAAATCGAGCGTCCACTTCCCCGCGCAGTAGAGCCGCGTCAATCTCAGGGCTTGAGTAACCGGTGACATACCTCGCCTCCTTCAACGGCAGCAAGTAGGCAAACAAACGGCCGATGTTGTAGTTGCTGTGGCCGACTGACTGTGCGCCGATCCTGATTCCCGAAGTCACGCGAAGCTTTTCCAAATTGCTGACTCCCGCCTCCTTCCTCGTATAAAAGACGTAGTGACCTCCGGCATCGGCGGCTCCCAGGTAGTGAAATTTTTCGATTTGATATTTGACGCCAGGATTACCTAACACCGCGCTACTAAGCAGCCCAGAACTGACGCTCCCAGCAGTAAGACCGTCCGCCCGCGCTGCAGAGAAAATATGGTTGGCGGCCCTTAACCCGCCGCCGCCGCCCATATATTCGTGGACGATTGTCGGGTTTCCGGGAATGTACTTCTGAAGGAATTGGGTTATGGCCCTGGCGCGCAGGTCGCCGGTCCCGCCGGGTTCGCGGCCCTGAATGACGGTGATGGTCTTTCCCTGATAGAAGGGTGCTTGCGCAAAACCGCGGGATACGAAAAACGGCAACGAGCAGACCGCGATAGCAAGTGACAGAGTTACCCAATTGAACCTGCATGCGTGTTTCATTTCATTGTGCTTTTCCTATTCGAACCCATGATTCATGGTTTCAAACGAACTATGAACTCATAACCTATACATTCCCATCGTCATGGCTCCCACCATCAGCTGCTTCTCAGTTCTTCAGCCCGGAT